>SCST01000377.1 GCA_004299465.1 Methylovulum sp.
TATTTTATTTAGGCCTAAAAAAATTATTCAATATTTTTATATGGTTATGTTTTTTGACATTAATGAGTGCCTTAATAACCTATTGAAATATCAATGATAAGTACGCTGAATAGTTACAAACTTTTCTGAAGAGGGGGATTAAGTAGTTACGATTTTTCTTGAGTTATCCGTGTTAATCACTTGTGCCCTGTGGATATAATCATCCGCGTCATCTGCGTGCCATTGCATTTAATAACCCGGTATTTTATTCATTGCCAATCACCTAAGCCGACCAATGACCATACCGCCCGACCCAGCCCCGAAACAAGCCCCGCCCAAACGAACCCGCCATGAAGGCATTTTAGCCGTCGTGCTGATCTATGCCGTGTTCGCGGCCTGCTGGATACTGCTGTCCGACAAGCTGGTACAAATGATTTTCACCGGGCCGGAACAGATCATCCTGGCCAGCATACTCAAGGGCTGGTTGTTCGTCGGCGTGACGACCTTGCTGCTCTATGGCCTGCTGCGGCGCTGGGCCGCCGGCGATACGGCGCCTAAAACCCGCCCTGCATGCTTCCCGCAAATAGGCTGGCCTCATCTAGCGCTGGCGGCAATCATCATCGTATTCACAGCCTCCGCTATCATCCATTCCTTCATAGCGCAGAAAAAGATAGCCAAGCTGGACCCATCCGAACTCTATGCCAAGGTCGCCGAAAACGCCACATGGATCGGCTTGACCTGTGCGCTGGCCCTGATCATCGCAGCCACCGGCTTATACCTGTTGCGCCAGCGCGAGCAATTGGCGCTGGCCGAGGCCGTGCAGCAGTCCCAGGCGGAGCGCATCAGCGCCCTGCACCTGCTGGCCGCCCTCGCCGACAGCTCGGATGACGCCATTTTCGCCAAAGACCTGGATGGCCGCTATCTCCTGTTCAATCGGGCCGCCAGTCATTTTGTCGGCAAACCGGCCGAAGAGGTGCTAGGCCGCGATGACCATACGCTCTTCCCGCCCGAACAAGCCAAGATGCTGGAAACCACCCACCACCGCATCATCGCCGAAAACCGTACCCTCACTGAAGAAGAGACGCTCACTATCCCGGGCGGCGAACGGGTGTTCCTGGCCACCAAGGGACCGTTGCGCGATGCCGATAACAAGGTCATCGGCATCTTCGGCATCGCCCGCGACATCACCGAGCGCAAGCAAGCCGAGGCGGCCTTACGCGCCAGCGAACTGGGTTACCGTTCGTTGTTCGAGAACATGATGAACGGCTACGCCCACTGCCGCATGTTATTCGATAACGCCAAGCCGCAAGATTTCATCTACCTGGATGTCAATAAGGCCTTCGAAACTCAGACCGGACTGAAGGATGTCATCGGACGCAAAGCCAGCGAAGTCATTCCGGGTATTTGCGAAACCGATCCCGGCCTGATTGAAATCTACGGCCGCGTCGCGCTGGGCGGCCAAGCCGAACACTTTGAAAACTATGTCGAAGCCTTGCAGATGTGGTTCTCGATTTCGGTCTACAGCCCCCAGCGGGAACACTTTGTCGCGGTGTTCGATGTCATCACCGAGCGCAAGGAAGCAGAGCTGGCCCTGCGGCGGGAAAGCAACCGCATTCAACATTACCTGGATACCATGCAGACGCTGATGGTCGCGCTGGATGGCGAAGGAAAAATCACGATGATCAATCGCGCTGGCCTGGAACTACTGGGCTACGCAGAGCACGAACTGCTTGGGCGTCACTGGTTCACGACCTGTCTGCCGCCTGATGACGAAAACATCATGAATTCGATTTTCCAACGGCTCATCGCCGGCGAGATCGATTCCTCCGAGTATTGCGAAAATGAAGTCTTGTGCCGTAACGGGCAACGACGATTGATCGCCTGGCATAATGCCTTACTTAGCGATGAAGCCGGCCAGCTTGCCGGTACGCTCAGTTCGGGGCAGGACATCACCGAGCGCAAACAAGCCGAACAAGAACTGCGCGACAGCGGGGAGCGCTTCCGCGTAGTCACGGAAAACATCCGTGACGCCTTCATCCTCGTTGACGGCAAAGAAGGTAAAATCATACTGTGGAATCCCGCAGCCGAGGCGATGTTCGGTTACACGAAGGACGAGGCAATAGGCCGGCCAGTCCATCAGCTCATCGGGCCATCCCGTTTCCATGAGGCGGCTGCCACCGGCATCGCGCATTTTACCGGCACCGGTGAAGGCGCGGTGGTGGGCAACACGCTGGAATTACCCGCCCTGCGGCGGAACGGTGAGGAATTTCTCGTCGAGCTGTCCCTCTCTGC
>SCST01000378.1 GCA_004299465.1 Methylovulum sp.
TTCGAAAATCACTCAAAGCCAGGTCAATGTAATTTTGCATGGGCTTTTCTCCTTTTTTAGGAGAAGAATCTATGCTTTCAATTAATTGTCAAAAAGTCAGAGAACTTGCGACTGACGAGTTAACATTAGAGAAGAGGACATTAATCTGCTCCCTTTACTTTGGGCGATCCTTATCCCGAACTCAGGTTAAATAGTGGACACTGTCCAGTTACTGGACGTACAGTTTTCAGCAAGTCGATCGGCATGGAACGGAGACCACCGCACTGCGACAAGCTGTCGCGCGGCAAAATGTCATATTTTTTATGGAGATGGAGCAGGCTAGAATAAAGCCACTCTTAATCAACACTACCTCCTAAAGGGTTTAAGAGTTTTTGTGCGGCCAATGTCTGTTGGCCGCATTTTTTTTGCATACCGCCCCCCTTTGCACGAAACCCTTGTGTGAGCCACGCGGCAATATGTCGCATATTTAATTTTTCCCGGTCAAGCTAGAATCAAGCCATCTTCCGTATAGCGTTTCTTAATCGAGGAATTTATGCCCCTATTTAATCACCCGGATTTCTTTACCCATCGCGAGCTTGACCTGGAAAACAAGCTGGTTTTGCCGACGGCAAAATTGTATAACCAGGCCGTTTTTCAGCTTAATGCCTTATACCAGGATATTCGCAGCGTATTGATTGATGCGCACAGCGTTACTGCCGCCACAGCCAAACAGGTCTACACGCATCCTGTTGAAACACTGACGGCCTGGTACGACCAGGCAGCTCAAACCGGTGCGGTTTTATATGCCCAAGCTCAGGTTACGGTACTGCCGGTTTACCAGGGCTGGCAAGTTAAGTTAAATGCCGGCAGGGAAAAGGCGGGCCAGTATTTGCAGGCTTTTTGGGATAATCCTGAACAAGCGGCGGCAACGGCGTTTGAGCCGGTGAGCCGCTATGCGGCAGGTGCTGCTGAAAAATCCACGCAGTATTGGCAAGCGTTTAGCGATAATCCAGAACAGTTCATGGCTTCGGCGCTCGCCCCGATAAGCAATTACCTGATCTCGCTTAGCGAAGAGGCGGAAGCGCTTTTGCTTGGTAGTTACTATGCGCTGGTTGATTTGTCCGGTTTGTTGATGGCGCAACCTTCGGCGACTTTGCAGGCTTTGTACCGCAGTACCTTGTCGGCCTTGCTGGATGTTTATTTCGATGTGATTTCGTCGTTATTGGTTATCGCCTGAGGTTTAGCCTTTATTGAAGGTTAATCCTCATGTTATTAACATGGGACATTTGATTTAGCGCGATCAGTGTCCTCCTTATCAAACGGCAAATAATGCCGTCACTTTCCCCCTCCAACCTGTTTTTGATCGATTATCTCTGGTAAGGTATTTGTTCCAGCGTTGTTTAAACGAAGAACCTTTGTAACTATTCAGCTCATTACCAAGCCCTGAAGCGTAGGGCGCGCCGGGCGCGCCATCAACGGACTGGTGCGTTACCCACGCACCGGGAAAGGCGCGCGCGGCTCGCCCTACAATAGGCAACTTTAGCTTAAGGCTGAATAGTTACGAACCTTTTTACACGCTCTTATCAGTGAATCGAATATGGCAAATATTTTAATGATAGGCTGTGGCGCTATCGGCATGTGCGTGGCGCGCATCTTAGCTGGGCAAGGCCATGTCGTAACGGTTTTAAAACGCAGCCCTCCCAACGCCGAAAGCGGGATTAATTATGTGGCGGCGGATATTACTTCAGCGGCAGCGATAAACAATTTGGCGATAGCCGTTGATGTCGTGTTTTTTATGGTTTCTGCCGATGCCCGTACAGAACGATGTTACCGGGATATTTATCAATTCGGCTTGCAAAACGTGTTGGCAAAATATACCGGGAAACCGTGGTTCTTTGTGTCATCGACGAGTGTTTACGGGCAGTCGCAAGGTGAATGGGTGGATGAGGAGGCTCCGGTACAGCCGGATAATGCCTGCGCTCAATTAATCGTCGAAGCCGAGCAGCGTGTGATGGCATTGAATCCTGAAAATGTAGTCGTGCGTTTTTCCGGCATTTATGGCCCGGGCCGCGAATACTTGCTGCGCATGGCCCTGCAGTCTCCCGTCATCCAGCAAACGCCGCCGTATTTTACCAACCGTATTCATCAGCAGGACTGTGTCGGCATCTTAGTGTTCTTATTGCAACAACGGTTGGCCGGTGTTGCGCTGCAACAATGTTATTTGGCCAGCGACGACGACCCGGCACCGTTGTGGGACGTTGTATCATGGCTGGCTGAAAAGATGCATTGCAGTCCTCCGCTTGCCAAAGAACCTGGGCAGGATGCCGTAAGCAATAAGCGTTGTGCCAACCGGCGCTTGAAAACCTTGGGTTATCAATTTCACTATTCGGGTTATAAAGATGGTTATCGCGAGTTGGCGATATGAATAAAAGCATGGGTAAAAAAAGCAAGACGGCATTTGTCTGCGAGCAATGCGGCGCGGATTTTCCGCGCTGGGGCGGGCAATGTACCAGTTGCGGCGCCTGGAATACGATCAAGGAAGTGCGCTTAGGCAGTTCTGCAAGCGGGCATGGCAGCCGCTCGGCGGGTTATGCGGGCAGTCTTTCCGAGGTGAAATTATTGTCCGATGTTAACCTGTCGCAAGCCGAACGGATACTGACCGGCATAGCCGAGTTCGACCGCGTGCTCGGCGGCGGTATAGTCAGGGGCAGTGTAGTGCTGATAGGCGGCGCACCCGGTGCCGGTAAAAGCACCCTGTTGCTGCAGGCGATTGCGAATATTGCCGAGCGCAATATCGGCGTGCTTTATATATCAGGGGAAGAGTCTTTGCAGCAGATTGCCGAACGGGCGCATCGGCTGAAATTGCCTGCCGGCAAAATTATGATGCTCGCGGAAACTTCGGTGCAGCGTATTTGTGATGTGTTGGATGACATCAAAGCGCAGGTCATCGTGATAGATTCGATCCAGGTCATGCATACCCAGGATACCGATTCCGCGCCGGGTTCGGTGTCCCAGGTGCGGGAATCTGCCAGTTACCTGACGCAATATGCCAAAAAACATCAGGTCAGTATTTTCATGGTCGGGCATGTGACCAAAGACCAGTCGCTGGCTGGGCCTATGACCTTAAGCCATATTGTCGATACGCAGGTGATGCTGGGCTCAACCGATGACGCCCGTTACCGCGTATTGAGGGCCGACAAAAACCGCTTCGGCAGTGTCGGTGAATTGGGTTTTTTTGCTATGGATAACTCAGGGCTTAAAGAAGTTAAAAATCCGTCGGCGATGTTTTTGAACCGCACGGAAACGCCGTCATCAGGCAGCGTGGTCACGGTGTTATGGGAAGGTACCCGGCCCTTGTTAGTCGAAATACAGGCGTTGGTGACGGACTGTCAATATGGCAATCCACGCCGGCTTGCGGTAGGTTTCGACCAGAACCGGCTGGCTATGCTGTTGGCCGTGCTGGCGCGTCATGGCGGTATTGTTACCGCACAGGATGAGATTTATGCCAACGTGGTCGGCGGCATTAAAGTGACGGAAACCGGCTCTGACCTGGCGATTGTGATCGGCGTGGTGTCCAGCCTGAAAAACAAGGTGATTCCGCAGGAACTGTTTTTCTTTGGTGAAATCGGCTTGAGCGGGGAAATCAGGCCTGTCGCTAATGGCTATGCGCGGCTTAATGATGCGGCAAAACATGGCTTTAAAAAGGCGGTCATTCCCAAGGCCAATGCGCCCAAGCATGCGATACAGGGTTTAGAGGTTTATGCGGTGGCTACGCTTGCCGAGGCGCTTGATGTTTTCTCGGAATTGTAGCGCTTAAGGTTTTACGCGTTGGATTAATTCAAAAAAAACTGCAACGAAACATTGTTGATGGTCAGCACATCATTTTGATTTAATTTAATATAGTTGTTTTCTATAGGGGTATTGTTAACGGCCATGGTGCCTATATTTTCTAATGCCGATACAAAATAGCCGTCTTTTCTTTTGGCAATGACGACAACGCCGTTTCCATTGGAACCCAAGCGTGTCATGGCTTTTTTTAATAATAATATCTTGCCGATATTGTGGCCGTTCATCACCTGCAGGCTGGCGGGCGGCAGGTGCATCTCGCTGTCAAGATCGTGATCAAACGATTGTTTGCCGAAGACGATGGGATTTTCGAATGACTCGGTTTGGGCTACGGACTCAGTCGTATTATAGACGACATCATGTTTCCCTATCGTTATCGTGTCGTTGTCATGCAGTTCGCATTCTTTGACCTTTAGTCCATTGATGATTAATGGAAAGTTGTCATTGAGCTGCTTGATGGTGCACGAGCCGTCGCGAATGATAATTGCGGCATGAGCGGGGGCGACCGCCAGACTATCTATGGTTACGTTATTGGTTTCATCGCGACCGATATGAACAATACCGTTTTCAAACAAGTATGAATCAATCGCTTTGTATTTAAAAAAAACAGTAAGTTTCGCCATTGCAACAGTTTGTGATCTTGAATGAACTTTAATTATAGTCGGTATTATTTTAGTTATCCAAGAAAATACCTGTTTTTAAAGCGGTCACGGATTATTTCCTGGGCAAAAACCTAACCAGTTTAACGGTGTTTTTATCGCATTTTATGATTTCGAGAGGGTAGCCGTGCAAATTGATGCTGATTCCCGGTTCAGGAATGGTTTCCATGAACTCAATGATAAGTCCATTAAGCGTTTTAGGGCCTTCTGTCGGCAGGGACCATTGGGTGATCCGGTTTAATTCCCTCGCCGTGATGTTGGCATCAACCAGGTAACTGCCGTCGCTTTGTTCCCTGGCGGCAGAGCTGTCTTCATCGGTAATCAGTTCGCCGACTATCTCCTGCAACAAATCATCTAAAGTGACAAGGCCCTGCACATCACCGTATTCATCGACAACCAAGCCTACGCGTATTTTCTCGCTTTTAAACTTCAGCATCTGGGTATGCACCGGCGTGCTTTCAGGAATGAATACGGGTTTAGTCAGCAAATTGATGATGGCCGGCTTATCAAAGGCCTCGTTGTTAACTTCGATAAGCGCCTTTCTTAAATGCAAGAAGCCGATAATCCTGTCGATGCTTTTTTTATAGACCGCCAACTGGGTATGCGGACTGGTTTTGATGCGTTCAACGATGTCTTCGATAGGCGATTCGAGATCGATGCCGACAATTTCATTGCGCGGCGTCATAATATCTTCAACGGTTATCGATTCGAGATCCAGTATGCCCAAGAGCATTTTTTGATAGCGTATCGGCATCAGGCTCTCGGCTTCGGTAATAATGCTTTTTAGCTCTTCCTTATTCAACGCGTCGGGATAGTTTTTTTTAACATCGACGCCGACGAGGCGAAGCAACAGGTTGACAAACAAATTGACGAAGCCGACGACCGGGTAAAGTATTTTCAGTAACGGGGTGTAAATCCAGGAGGCGGGAAAGGCGAGTAATTCCGGTTTGATGGCCGCCAGTGTCTTGGGTGTTACGTCCGAGCAAATCAGCATGACGATAGTCAAAATCCCGGTGGCAATGGCTATGATGGATTCATCATTGGCATAGAGTTTGATGGCAATGATGGTTGCTATCGATGCCGCGAAATTATTAACAAAATTATTGCAGAGTAAAATCAGGCCCAGCAAGCGATCTGGCCTTTGCAATAATTTATGGGTTTTTATCGCACCAGGGTGCTTTAGTTTGACCAGGTGTCTTAAACGATACCGGTTTAATGACATTAAAGACGTTTCCGAGCCGGCGAAAAAAGCGGAAAGAATGAGCATTAATGCAAGCATGCCGAATAGCACGCTCAGGGGCATGTCGTTCAAAGAGGATACTCTTATGTTGTTAAAACGGTTTCTAGTTTCTACGATGCAGATTTTTTGTCAAGTTGAAATTGGATTTGCGCGATTCAGGGGGGCTGAAAACAACTAGGCTTATCGGCGTAACGGCGGGCAGTCATCAAATTCATAGCTAATCATCCTTAATTTAAGTGCAGGATTCTTTTCAAGAATTAAAAAAGCCTTTATAATGCCCGGTTCTACGAGGCAGCCTGCCTCTCCTTGCTTTACCCTTTATACGAGATAAGGGAAGGCTTTAACCGAAAGGAAAAATAATGCGACATTATGAAATAATTTTTTTAGTCCATCCTGACCAAAGCGCCCAGGTTCCCGCGATGATTGAACGCTACAAGTCAACCATCGAAACCGCTTCCGGAAAAATCCACCGCCTGGAAGATTGGGGCCGTAGACATTTGGCGTATCCGATAAAAAAAATGCACAAAGCCCATTATGTGCTGATGAATGTCGAGTGCGACCAGCCTACCCTGGCAGAGCTGGAAAGCGGATTTCGCTTTAACGATGCTATCTTGCGCAGCATGACCTTGTTGCAAAAACAGGCGATCACTGGAATATCCGCAATTGCAGCGTCAACCGCCGAAGAAAACAAACTCGCTGAATCCAGGGCCAAGGATGCGGCTGCCAAGGAGGCGTCAGCGCTGGCATCGGCGGCGGCTGTTGTCGATGATGAGAGTGATTTGGACGACATCGATGAAGATTTCGATGCCGACGAAGTTATTCCTGAATAAACACATTCTGAACAGATACATTACCAAGGATTTAAGAGGATTATTATGGCACGTAACATCAGACGCAAAAAATTCTGCAGATTCAGTGCGGAAGGCGGCACACAGATCGATTATAAGGATCTGGATTTATTGAGTGATTATATTACTGAAACCGGCAAAATCGTTCCGAGCCGCATTACCGGAACCAGCGCCAAATATCAAAGAGAGCTGTGTGTGGCGATTAAACGGGCGCGTTTTATTGCCTTATTGCCTTTCTGCGACGCGCATAAGTAACGGCCTGGGGGCAGGGTGAATTTTTTAGCGGCTTACATCATGCGGGGAAGAATGCAGGCCATGATAGTGGCTTCCTCGCTGGCATTGCTGTCACTCATCATGCCCCCGGTCAGCGTTGTAAGTTCAGCCTCGGTAGCCCTGGTCACGTTAAGACTGGGCGCTTTTGAAGGCCTGTATGTATTGCTGTGCTCGAGTGGGGCTGCGGCTGCGCTCGGTTTGCTGCTGCTGGGGAACTACCAGTTCGCGCTGGCTTATGCGGCGGTGTTATGGCTTCCTGTCTGGCTAATTTCAATCGTATTGCGGGAAGGCCGGCATTTATCGCTGGCCGTTGAGATTGCCGTGTTATTGGGCGTGGTCAGCGTGATCGGCTATTACCTGTATAACCCGGAAGTTGCCGTGGTGTGGAAAACCCTGCTGACACAGATGTTGCCGGCCGACTCGCCCGCGGCTGTTGAAGATGTCAAGCACACCATAGATGTCATGTCGCATTATATGACCGGTGTGGTTGCCGCCGGGACGGTTTTTAGCTTATTGTTCGGCCTGTTTCTAGGGCGTTGGTGGCAAGCTAACCTCTATAACCCCGGCGGCTTCAGGCAGGAATACCTATCGCTTGGTACGCAGCCGAGATTGGCGATAGGCAGTATTGCTGTTATCGCTGCCGCGTCGCTGAGTTCCGGGATACTTGCCGAAGTGTCATGGAATGTGGCTATTTTGTTATTCGTGCTTTATACCGTTATCGGGACAGCCGTCCTGCATACCCTGTTCGCAGCAACGAAATTGGCGCGTTATACCGTACCGATGTTTTATATCACCTTGTTTTTGATACCCCATGCCTTGCTGCCCGTTGCGTTGGTCGGACTGGCGGATGCATGGCTGAACTTACGAAAAAACAAATCTAATCAATCCAACGCCTGATGGCGTAAAAACAGTCGGTTAACAGCCGAAAACTGAGGTAATAAAAAGATGGAAGTCATTCTTCTTGAAAAAATAGCGAATCTGGGCAACCTGGGTGATAAAGTCACCATTAAAGCAGGTTACGGCAGAAACTATCTCGTTCCGCAAGGTAAGGCCGTTGCCGCCACCGCTAAGAAAATTGCTGAATTTGAAGAGCGCCGTGCGGAACTTGAAAAAGCCGCCATTGAAAAATTGCATGCGGCCCAAGCGCGAGCGGATGCACTGAGTAAATTGACTGTCGTCATTACTCATAAAGCAGGTGATGAGGGTCGGTTATTCGGTTCAGTCGGTACGCATAATATCGCAGAAGCCATTACTGCAGCTGGCGTCGCCGTGGAAAAACACGAAATTCGCCTGCCGCATGGCGCGATCCGCCATATTGGCGATTACGATATCGACATCACTATGCATACCGATGTTATCGTGACCTTGCCGGTTAAAATTGCTCCTGAAGCGTAAGGCTAGTAGGGCGCGCCGCGCGCGCCTTCCCTGCGGCCGGGATTATCGACGCTTAACTTAAACCCTCCCTCTGGCGCGCGCGGCGCGCCCTACACGGTTGCAGGATTATGCGCGCTTTTTATTCCGGCCTGTTTTACCTGGTTATTCCTTTCATAATGCTGCGCCTGGCATGGCGGGGTATCAAAGCGCCCGATTATCTATGTCGCTGGCGCGAGCGCTTTGCTTGTTACGATAAGCCCTTTCCCGAAGGCGTCATCTGGTTTCACGCCGTTTCAGTCGGCGAGGCCGAAGCCTTATTCCCGCTAGTCCGGCAGGTACAGTACCGGCATCCAGAACTAAAGTTATTAATCACAACGACGACGCCTACCGGTTCCGCCCGCGTTAGCAGCGTATTGAAAAATACCGTGGCGCATGTTTACCTGCCTTATGACCTGCCTGATGCAGTCGACCGGTTCATGCAATGTTTCAAGCCCAGCTTGGCCGTTATCATGGAGACTGAAATCTGGCCGAATCTTTATGCCTACTGCGGCAAAAACAGTATTCCCCTGTATATCATTAATGCCCGTTTATCAGGGAAATCGGCACGCGGCTATCAAAAAATTCCGGCCTTGATTCGCCCGGCCTTAGCTCAGGTCAAGCGGATTGCGACACAAACGCAGGATGATAGCCTGCGCTTTATCGCGATAGGGGCAAGTGGCGAAAAAGTAATGACCTTAGGCAATATGAAATTCGATATAGAATTTTCACAGGAGCTTATTGAACAAGGCCTGCAGTTAAAAAGTGCGTTGTTTGACAAGCGCTTTGCCTGGATCTGCGCCAGCACCCATAAAGACGAAGAAAAAATATGCCTGGAAATTTACCGGGAAATCAAACAAGAATTACCCGAGTTGCTGCTGCTGATTGCGCCCAGACACCCTGAGCGCTTTCCAGAGGTCAAAAAGCTGTGCGAACAACAGCATTTGGAGCTGGTTACGCGCACATCCAATGCCGCTTGCCGGCCATCTACCGACATCTACCTGGTGGATACGCTCGGGGACTTAAAAATGCTGTATGCGGCATCGGATCTTGCCTTTATCGGCGGTAGCATGGTCCCTGTAGGCGGACATAATATTCTCGAAGCCGCAGCAGCGGGCGTACCTGTTTTATTCGGCCCTTATATGGCTAACTTTAAAGAGATCGCCCAAGGCGTTCTAGCGCAGGGTGCGGCGATACAATGCCTGGATAAAGATGCCGTTGTCAAAGCAATACGCATGCTATATAAAGATCCGGCTTACAGGGAGGCGCTGGTTGAAAATGCCGCGTTGTTTGTCCGGCAGAACCGGGGCGCTATTGCCCGGATTTGTGATATGTTGGCTTTGTAGTTTTTACCCCAAACTAAAAAACGTGCAGAAATGAATTCCATACCCTTATCCGAAGTAATGACGCAAGCCAATGAACTGGCGTCACAAGGACAGCTTGATGCGGCGATAATGCGCTACAAGGAATGGCTGGCATCCCCGGCAAGCGAGTCGCAGCATCATTACATAGCGTTATTTAATATGGGGGTATTGCTGCGCAGTGCCGGACAAATCGACGACGCCATCGCCGCTTACCAGGCTTCTTTAAAATTACGGCCCGATTTTTACCAGTCGTCGGTAAATCTGGGGCTGGCGCTGGAAGCCAAAGGCAATGCCAGGGAGGCTATAGCGGTATGGGAGTCGGCCTTACAACCCGTCGAAGGGCAGACGCTGTTGCTTAATCATTTGGGCAGGTCATTGGAGACGGCCAGGCAGTATAGCGACGCCGAGCGCAAACTGGAACGCAGTCTGCTGCTGGAGCCGAACCAGCCGGATGCCATCCAGCATTATTTTCATCTGCGCCAAAAACAATGTGAGTGGCCGGTGATCAAGCCGCTGCCCGGTATCAGTGCGCAAGCCTTGCTCGACAGTTTTGGGCCGCTTGGCCTGTTGGCGTTAACGGACGAGCCTGCCGTTCAATTAAGGGCCGTCCAGTCCTGGGTATCCCGCAAATTGCCGCCGGATTTGCCGCGGCTCAGCCCTACGGAAGCTTATCAACATGAGCGCTTGCGCATAGGCTATATGTCCTGCGATTTTCGCTGGCATGCCGTCAGCATTTTAACGGCTGAATTATTCGAATTGCATGACCGTGAACAGTTTGAAATCTACGGCATCGATTTCAGTGTTGATGATGGCGGAGCCATGCGGCAGCGAGTCATTGGCGCGATGGACCACCATTTGCCGATCCAGTCGCTGAGCGATGAAGAGGCGGCGCAACTGATACGCCGGCATGAAATAGACATCCTGATCGACTTGACCGGGCTGACATCAGGCGCGCGCTATAAAATCCTGGCTTACAAACCGGCCCCGATACAAATATCCTACCTGGGATTCGTCGGCACATGCGGCATGCCGCAGATCGATTATATATTGGTCGACCGTTTTGTCTTTCCCAAAGAGTTGATCCCGTTTTATATCGAAAAGCCGCTGTATTTGCCTGAAGTCTATCAAGCCAATGACAGCAAACGTAAAATCGGCCCGACGCCCAGCCGGGAGTCCTGCGGATTACCGGCCGATAGCTTTGTGTACTGTTCTTTTAACGGCAGTTACAAAATAACGCCGGAAGTCTTTGCGGTATGGATGCGCATCCTGAAACGGGTGCCTAACAGCGTGCTCTGGTTGGTTGCCGATAACCCGTGGGCGCAGGACAATCTTATAAAACAGGCGATAAGGCATGGCATGGATGCCGGCCGCTTGATATTTGCCGAACGGGTGGCGCCCGCCGAATATCTTGCAAGATACCGGGTCGCGGACCTGCTGCTCGACACCAGCCCTTACAACGCCGGTACGACGGCAAGCGATGCGTTGTGGGCAGGCTTGCCGGTGCTCACCTGTCCGGGGCGGACGTTTGCATCACGAATGGCGGGCAGCCTGGTTAACGCCGTCGGCTTGTCGGAATTAATCGCGCCGGATTGGCTGGCTTACGAAAACAAGGCCGTACAGCTTGCTTTTCAGCCCGCTGAGCTCGATAGCTACCGTCAGCGCCTGCAAACCTCGGCAAAAAGCTCGGCCTTGTTTGATACCGAACGCTTTGTACGCAATCTTGAAGCGACGTTGAAACTGGTTTTACATATTAACCAGTTGGAAGAATAGCGATATAGGGCGCGCCGTACCCTCTGGGGAATAAATGCGCGCCTTCTCCTATACTTGGGGCAACCCCAATCCGTTGGCGCGCACGGCGCGCCCTACAACAGGCAACTTTGGCCTAAATACACATAGGGCAAAACTTTCCTAGAGGGCTGAGTAGTCAAGGTTATAGGCTGTGGTGGTTATTTTTTACGAATGGCCTTATGCATAGCAGATACAGCAAGCACTACGAATAGCGACAACTGTTGATTCATCAACAGTCCATCAACATCATCTGCTCGCCAGGCAACAGTTGCCGTACGGCGATAAATATAACTCGTTTATTTTCAATAGATTAAAACTTGGCATGCCCATTGCTGGAGGCTTTATTGTCCTTTTAAATCTACCAGCGCGAGCGAAACCATGAACATTCCTGAAATCAATACCAACAACCACATCAAAGGCAAGATCCGGCATATCCATACCCGCGATGTTATTTCCGAAGTTGAGTTGGATACGTCGGCAGGTATCATCACTTCGGTTATTACCACCAGCTCACTGAAATCGTTAGGCTTGGCTGTTGGCCAGGAAGCCGTCGCCGTGGTCAAAACAACCCAGTTTGCATTGGCAAAGGCTTGAGCCGTACGATCGATGGCTAAGATACGAAATTTGTCTAACACGCCCGTCATCACCTTGCACGGTAGCGATTTTGTTGTCGGGCTGGATTCGTATGGCCTGCTCGTAGCGAGTACCCGAGGGCTTCGCGTCACTTGCCGCGACGGTGATGAATTTGTCGTCGATGTGGAACCGTATGATTTGACGGCAGCGGATATTTGCGAGCTTTGGGTGACTTGCGACGATGATACGGAGTTTTCCGTTAAGTGCCGGTCGCAATTAGGTGCTGACGGCAAACAGCGGCTGGTGTTTGCGCTGCCGGATATTCGCATTCCGTCATTGGCTAGAGCGCAGCTCGTCTATGGTGATGACAGCATCGATATCAGCGATACGTTTCTGCGTTACCAACTCGATAAAAACAAACTGAACGATAACGCCTATATCACAGGCGCCTTGTTCAATGCGTCGGCCAGGGCATTTTCCAGCGATGACCTGTTTATCGTGACTTATGCCTATTTGAATGTATTGCCGCTCGATAACCCGAATTTCGGTGGCTTGATAACGCTCCTTTCCTACCGCATTACCGACAAGCTGGATGACAGGGAGCATGTGATCAACGAGGTGTACACGACTTATCGGCGCTACCTGGACGTGGTGCAAAGCCATGATGCAGTCGCCTTTCGATGGCTGGTCTCAAGTTCCAGTGCGCTGGTGACGGCCCTGCTGTCTATCGGCTCGGTAACGCAGGCGGCTGATGTCGTCGACAGCGCGCTTAAAGCGATTATTCATCCCAGTTTTAATCCGCTGGCGCACCAGAACTATGCCCTGCTGTTGTTCCAGGGCGGTTTGATCAAGGCCTGGAAAGGGCGCTTCGATGAAGCGGCCAGTTTATTTATCGCGGCAGTCAATGCGGGGCGCCACGGCATGAGCGATTTACTGCATCCCCAAAACAGCTGGGTGCTCGGCCAGCTCAGCGATTGTTACAAATTCCTGCATATCATAGAGGCGGCCCATTGCGCGGCGCTGGCATGCACCCGGAACCACCTGCCGCCGCAGGCGCGTTTTGCCGCGCTGAAAACGGCGCCTAAACTTCATATCAATTTCGGGGCGATCTTTGACCGCTTTGCCTGCTTCAAAAAGCAGTCGCCGCCTTTTTTTGAACAAGTCTTGCACAAAATGCAAGTCCGCCAGGACGGGCGGTAAATCCAGACATGATGCAAATGAAAACATTATCGAACCAGACGAAACTGCTGGATTGTACCTTGCGTGACGGGGGCTACTATACCCAATGGGAATTCGACCCGGATTTTGTCGAGGAATACCTGCAATTGGTTGCGCGCAGCCCGATACACGATGTGGAGATCGGTTATCGCAGCCCTGAGAAAGACAGTTATTTCGGCCGGTTTTTTTATCTCTCAAGACAGGAACTGCTCGAAGCGAAGCAGCGCTTGCGTGCGAACCAGCGGTTGGGCCTGATGTTTAATCTCAAGGATGTCGATGAAGAGCGTATTGATTTTTTTCTCGGCGACATAGCCGGCATCGTCGACTTGATCCGCTTTGCGGTGGCGCCCGGAGAGATTTCGCGTGCGTTGCGCTTGCACCAGCGGGTTGTCGAGCACGGCTTTGCCTGCGGTCTCAACATCATGCACCTGAGCAAATGGAGCCGTAAGATTGACGACGTGCTCGCGCCTTTTGCAGGCGTCAACGATCTCGATTGCCTGGCCCTGGTTGACAGTTACGGTGGCTGTTTTCCCGATGAAGTCGGTGCAGCGATAAGCCGCGCCTGTGCGATATTTCCAGGCGATGTCGGTTTTCATGGCCATGATAACGCCGGCCTGGCTTTTGCGAATTCACTGAGAGCCTTGCAGGCGGGCGCACGCTCGGTCGATGCGACCTTCATGGGGATGGGACGCGGGGCAGGGAACTTGAAAACCGAGTTAATGCTGACTTATGTCGGCATCGCCACCGGCACCGAGATCCCTTATTTCGAGCTGAGCAAATTCCTGGACAGGATGGCGAACCTGCATGCGGTCCATCAATGGGGGACATCGTTGCCGTATATGTATTCGAGTTTGTCCGGACAGGAGCAGGGTAAGGTGATGGACTGGCTGATCAAGGATCGCTTCGATCCATCGGTGGTCATGGGGGCTTTGCAGGATAAATTGGTTGTGCATGGCGGCTCGGATGACTTGTCGTTCGCTAAATTCGCCGATTATCCGGGCGCTTCCGGGCGTCGCCGCTTTATCCTGGTCGGCGGCGGCGACAGCGCGCGCCGTGCCGCTTCGGCTATCGCGCATTTCGATCTTGACGATACCGTTATCCTGCACACCAGCCTCAAATCGACCGAATTCTTCGATGACCTGGCTGGACATTGCATTGCGTTGTCGGGCCACGAAATCCAGAAAATTCCTGAGTCCCGGCTCGAAGCGCTGGCCCAGCGCATTGCCTGCTGGGTGGTTTCGCCGCCACCGCGTTTTGCCGGCAGCGTGCCTGGTGTCGGCACCGTATGCCAGGTTAACCCGGCCGCATTGTTTTTGATCTCGCAAATCGCAGGCGTGTTCGTGCCCAGCCCGTTACAACTCGGATTGAGCGCCGCTCTTGAATGCGGCGCGGAAGAGGTGATGCTGATCGGTTTCGATGGCTATACCGGCGACGGTGAATCTTCACATGTCAAAAATGATGAAAACGCGACGACTATCGCCGAATATTTTTCGGTAGCCAATGTGCCCCGCTTGGTCAGCCTGGCACCGACGCTGTACCGGATTCCGGTGCGTTCGCTGCACGCAATGGTGCAGGCTTGCC
>SCST01000379.1 GCA_004299465.1 Methylovulum sp.
AACATCGCTATTAAAGACGGCGTGCTTGCCACCGGCGTCGCGCCCGCCGACCAACTGCAGACAGTTAACGGCCAGTTAGCGCCGACTATTGCGATACGTCCGGGCGAAACCCAGCTGTGGCGAGTGGTCAACATGGGCAATGAACCGTATTACAAGCTTAGCCTGGACGGGCATACCTTTACGGTCGTGGCGGAAGACGGCTCGATGCTGTGGGAAAGCTACACCACCGATACCTTACTGCTGCCGCCGGGCAAGCGTTTCGAATTCACCGTTACCGGGGGCAAGGCCGGAAGTTATGTCTTCAGGACCCAGGGCTATAACTCCGGGCCTTTCGGTGGCTGGGCCGCCGCGGAATTGGCGACCTTGGTTGTTGCCGGTAAACAGGACACGCCAAGGGAGGTGCCCGTGTACCTGGGCGAACCGCCCGCCTACCTGGCCGCTCCAGTGGCCAAGCGTCGCTACATCAGGTTCAGTGAAGGCTTTAATGCCGACGCTAACATGCCCTATTTCGAGATCAACAAGAAGGTATACCAACCGCTACGCAACGGCGCGCAAATCAAGCTGGGCACGACCGAGGAATGGCTGATTTACAACGATTCAAATCTTTCATTGCAAGAGGGCGGGGTGGCCGAAGATCATCCTTTCCATATTCATGTCAACGATTTCACCGTCACCGAAATCGACGGCAAGCCGGTTAAGGCATACGGTAGCCAGGACGTGCTGAATGTATTGCCGGGGCAAAAGGTACTCGTCCGCATGGCTTTTCCAGACTTTGTAGGCAAGTCCGTATTCCATTGCCACATCCTGTTCCATGAAGACAACGGCATGATGGCTAATTTCGAGATCGTGCCTTAACGGTTGCGAGTACAGTCCTGTGCCTGTTTGCCGGATTTGAGCAACGTGCAAACCCGGCCCGCCTCGACCTTGTAACTGTCACGGTTGAGTCGTGATGATGCGTAAATAGGGACGTTGTGACTCTTCCATTGGCGATAAAGAGGGTAATTTCATATATTTTTGTAATTTTCAGCCCCCCCCTTAGGCGATTTCCAAGAAGAAGGGGTCTGAATAATTACCGAGCAACCCTATAAATAGGTAACTGTCCAGAGCCTTGCCTGACGCGTAGGGCGTGCTGCGCGCGCCTTCTCCGGCGCGTGGGTAAAACGCGCCAGTCCGTTGATGGCGCGCGCAGCACGCCCTACAGCAAGGGCTGAATAGTTACATATTTTTTTACTTACATTTAACGCCTAAGTGCAATCCAGTTATTAACAAATGCATGAAACAAAATTCGCCATCTTTAGAACCTGTTGCGCAGTGCCTGGCTCAATTCGATAATGCGGCGTTGTGTGCTGCATTGCTCGCACATTGCGATGAGCAGGCTATTTATCTGCTCGATAAAAACCGGTACGTTTTATACTGGAGTACAGGGGCGGAAAACTTATCGGGTTTCAGGCGGAGCGGCATTATCGGTAAATCGTGCCTTCCTGGTTTAGAAATTGTTGATGCCGGTGTTGATTCTTCTCAGCAGCAAATCACGTTCTCCTGTGCAGACGGACATCGATGCCTGGTCAAGAAAATGGTTTATGTTTTGCACGATAAAGCCGGGGAATTTGCCGGCGGCTTGGGCGTGCTCGTACCTGGCTTGCAATCTGCAGATCCTGTGTTGCCGAAAATTGCCAACGTAGCGAAGCAGGATTTTCACGGTATCCTGAGCCGTTCTCCGGCGATGCGTGCGGTATTCCAGGTGATTGAAAATGCCGCGGAAACGGCGGCAACGGTATTGGTCAGGGGTGAAAGCGGTTCGGGTAAGGAGCTGGTTGCCAGGGCGATTCACCAGTTGAGCGTGCGGCGCGATGCGCCGTTTCTGGCGATTAATTGCGCGGCCTTGTCCAGCAACCTGCTCGAAAGCGAGTTGTTCGGCCATGTGCGCGGCGCGTTTACCGGCGCTATCCGGGATCATAGCGGCCTGTTCCAGCGTGCGCATGGCGGCACCTTGTTTCTCGATGAAGTGGCCGAACTGCCGCTGGAATTGCAGGCGAAACTATTGCGTGTCATCCAGGAAAGAAACTATATCCCGGTAGGCGGCGACCGCTCGATTGCGGTCGATGTCCGCATTGTCGCGGCAACGCATCGTTCGCTACGCGAACAGGTGAAAAACGGCGAGTTCCGGGA
>SCST01000380.1 GCA_004299465.1 Methylovulum sp.
TTCGGCCTTGGCGTGTCATATACCGGTTTTCAGCTGATACTGTTTACGTTTTAGCTGTGATAGATTCCCGCCGTAATGTAGAAGATGTTTTGTTAGACCGTTTAATTCGAACAAATCATGAAGATTCTTTATCCTGAAATTCAACCCTACCAAACTTTTTTGCTGGAAACCGGCGGTAAACATTCGGTTTATGTCGAACAAAGCGGCAATCCTGATGGTATTCCTGTTATTTTCCTGCATGGCGGACCGTGTTCCGGCACCAAACCCGATCACCGGCGTTTTTTTAATCCCGAATGCTATCGCATTATACTGTTTGATCAACGGGCTTGCGGCCAATCGTTGCCGTTTGGCGAGCTGGACGGCAATACCACGCAGGATTTGATCGACGACATGGAACGCATACGCCGGAAATTAAGTATCAAGCAATGGCTGGTGTTCGGCGGTTCCTGGGGGGGCGCGCTGGGCTTGTTGTACGCACAGCAACATGATGCTTGCGTGAGTGGTTTGGTTATTCGCGCCGTTTTCCTGGCGCGGCAGCAGGATTTGGACTGGTTTGCCAAAGACGGCGCGAATCGCATTTATCCCGAGCAATGGCAGCGGCTGGTCGATAGTCTTCCCGAAGATGGGCGGAATGATTTATTGCCAAGCCTTTGTGATGTGCTATGGGGCGAAGACGAAGCTGCAAGAAAACGGCTCACCCAGGCATGGATGGCGTGGAGTGCGCAGGTGGCATTAGGCAATACCTATCAGCCGGTTGAGTCCGGTGAGCCGGTGACCGAGAAAATGGTCAAGCAGGTGCGCATGGAACTGCATTATGCCCGGCATCATTATTTTATTGCCGAACACCAGATTCTGGATCATTGCTCGCTGCTGCAAGGCATTCCCACGCGGATTATTCACGGGCGCCAGGATTTGCTCTGTCCGATGGAGGCCGGCATGAAATTGCATCGAGCTTTGCCCAACGCGAATTATGTTATTTTACCCAATGCCGGACACGTGGCTCATCATGAGGAAATGATTGATGCACTGGTGTCTGCTACCGATCTTTTTGCTGAAAAACACAGCTTTGATACGCAATGATGAATCCCAAAAAACGCCTGATTATTGCGATGACCGGTGCAACCGGGGCTGTTTACGGCGTCAGGATGTTGCAGATATTACAGCAGCAGGCGCAATGGGAAACACACCTGGTTATTTCTTCCGCCGGTATTGTGAACCTGAAGCATGAGCTGGACATGAAACGGGCCGAGTTATACGAATTGGCCGATGTGACGCACGGCATTAACGATATTGCCGCGAGCATTTCCAGTGGCGGCTTTAAAACCGAGGGCATGATCATTGCGCCGTGTTCGATGAAAACGCTGGCTGCCGTCGCGCACGGTTTCGGCGATAACCTGATTTCCCGCTCCGCCGATGTCGTGTTGAAGGAACGGCGGCGGCTGGTGGTCATGCCGCGCGAAACGCCGTTGAATTTAATCCATATCCGCAATATGGCGACGGTGACGGAAATGGGCGGCATCATCTTTCCGCCGATGCCGGCTTTTTACAGCAAATCCGATTCATTGGCCGCGATGGTCAATGAAACCGTCGGAAGGGTCCTGGATATGTTCGGCGTGAATGTCGAAGGCCTGTATACGCCGTGGGAAGGATTATAGTCGTGCAAGATGCTTTTTTGCCGTTGCTGCTAAAAAGAGTGCTGCGAGTTTTTGCTGTTACGGAATATCAGCGGCTTTTCATTGCCGGATAACGCACTGGCTCTGGCTGAATCTATCGCTTGCTGGATCACGTCATGATCAGGCGATTTACTGCAAACCGGGTCGGCCTTGTACATATCGCCGGTTAACAAATAAGCCTGGCAACGGCAGCCGCCGAAGTCTTTTTCCTTTTCATCGCAACTGCGGCAAGGCTCTTTCATCCATTCAAAGCCGCGGAAAAAATTAAAGGTTTTCGATTCGTACCAGATGTCTTCGATGCTGTAATCGTTGACATTGGGGCATTCGAGACCGGGCAGTTCGCGCGCCGAATGGCAAGGCAGCGCGACGCCGTCCGGCGCGATCGTTAAAAAAGTCGTGCCCCAGCCGTTCATGCAGGCTTTAGGGCGGTCTTCATAAAAGTCCGGCACGACGTAATAGATTTTCATTTTGCCGGCGACTTTTTCCTTAAAAGCCTGAGCAATGGCTTCGGCCTGTTCAAACTGTTCCTGGGTCGGCAACAACAAGTCGCGGTTGATGTGCGCCCAGCCGTAATATTGCGTGTTGGCCAGTTCCAGGTAATCGGCTCCGAGTTCTTCCGCCATCGCCAGGACTTCCGGCATTTGATGGATATTTTCCCGATGGATGACGACGCACAGCACCATCGGGTAGCCGTGTTTTTTGACCAGGTGCGCGACTTCTTTTTTGTGCTGGAATGATGCGGTGCCGGCGATATGGTCGTTGAGCTCCTGCGTGCTGGCCTGGATGCTGACCTGGATATGGTCGAGCCCGGCTTCCCTGAGCTGGACGATTTTCTCTTCGGTCATGCCGTAACCCGACGTAATCAGGTTCGAATAATAGCCGAGCTCTCGGGCATGTTTGACCAGTTCGGGCAAGTCTTTGCGCGTCAACGGCTCTCCGCCGGAAAAACCGAGTTGCACCGCGCCCATTTTACGGGCTTGGCTGAGCACCCGTTTCCAGTCTTCGGTGCTCAATTCGGATTTGTAGTGTGTGTAATCAAGCGGGTTGGAGCAATAAGGACACTGCAGCGGACACGCGTAGGTGAGTTCGGCGAGCAGCCAGCGCGGCGGTGTGATATGGGTTTTCATGGCGTTTAGCTTATTGTTGGATCCAGGCATTTTTTAACGCGACCTCTAGGAAAGCGGAAATATCGTTGTAAAGACCGGATGTCGCAAACTTCTGTTCCAGTTCAGTGACAATGTCGGCAAGTTTACGTGTGCCGTCGCAGCATTTTAAGATTTCCGCCGAGCTTTGGTTCAGTTCGACCATACCTTCGGGGTACAGGATCACCGTTTTTTGCTGGGCATCTTCCCATTGCAGGCGGTGGGTGGGGGAAAATTTTATCGGGAGTTCCGGGTTTAGGGTCATGTGAATATAGTTTTGAGTGTAGGTTTTATAAAGACAACACAGTCTGGCTGCAATTAGGTTCAATTTATGGGTATTTGGTAGCTATTCAGTCCCTCGCTAAAGCCACAGACTGTAGGGCGCGCCGCGCGCGCCATCAAGGTGCCAAACACACTACCCAGGTCAGAGAAGGCGCGCATGGCGCGCCCTACATCAGGCCACCGGTAATAAGCTGAATAGTTACGGTATTTGTATATTAAGACCATACCCGGATTGTTCTAATTTCCCCGTTTTGCCGTAATAATCGATAATCCCGTTTTCCCATAAAATCCAAACTTCCGAAGCGCCGGCTTCTAAATACAACTGGACTTTATT
>SCST01000812.1 GCA_004299465.1 Methylovulum sp.
AGGTCCTGAAATATCCCTATTGCGCCTGTTGTTTCGCCTGATTCGTTTTTTAATGATGATATGGTAATGCCGAGGGCTAATTTAGCGCTGTCTTTTCTGATATAGTTTCCATCAAATCTGAACGGTATGCGCAGCATCTCCAATTTACTGAATACTGATTTTATCTCTTCTAAATTAAATATCTCATGCCATATCTTCCCCCTAACCTCTTCAAAGAAATAACCGGTTATATCCTCTGCAGCCCTGTTGAATGATGTAATATGTCCCTTTAAGTCTGTAGTTAGAAGGCCGCTGCTCATGCTCTGGGCAACATTCTTATAAAAGGTCTGGAGTTCAACAAGGTCAGTATCCTTCTCCTTTAATATCTCGCCTGTCTGCCTGAGGCTTTCTGCAAGGCCGCCGCTCAAGAAGGCGACTACAAAGAAAAAAAGCACATGCAGAAAGACCTTATAAAAGGTCTCAGCAGAAGATAAAACAGAAGGATGGGAAACTTCAAAAAATCCGTAATAATACAAGTCAATCAGCCCGCCGTATAGTATGCAGCTGATGCCTGCTATTACATAGCCTCCTCTTCTATAGAGCATTATACTTGCATAGATTATTGTTATAATATATGTAAAGGAAAAACTGCTTTCAATCCCTCCTGTGATGTAAACCAAGACAGTTTCAATGATAAGGTCGCCAATAAGCTGTATATAGGCTAATAGTTCAAAATTACTTACCCTGCTAATCAAAAGGGCATAGATTATCGTAATAATATAAACAGATACTACAAGTAGATAAAAGGCGGGTATTTCTTTATTAACAAATTTTATTTGAAAAAGGATTGATGATACGAGGAATAGCGTTATCATAACTATCCTCAGTATCATTAATACCTTGAGCTTTTTCTGTATCTCCTTTTCTTCTGAATTATTAAACTTCATCAATCTCGCTCATTTTATTAATGAAGCCATACCGAATATTGGGAGATACATGGCAATAACAATAAAACCTATTACAACACCAAGAAAAACCATAAGCATCGGCTCCAGCATGGATGTTAATGTTGCAACAGCATTATCAACCTCCTCATCATAAAAGTCAGCAATCTTTGAAAGCATCGCATCCAAAGCGCCTGTTGCCTCGCCGACTGAAATCATCTGGACCACCATTGGTGGAAATACGTTTGTCTTTCCTAATGGCTCAGCAAGAGTTTTTCCTTCGCTAATACTTTGTCTGGTATCCATTAATGCCTCTTCAACAATCTTATTTCCAGCTGTCCTTGACACAATATTAAGTCCCTCCAAGATTGGCACTCCACTGCTTAAGAGGGTACTCATTGTTCTTGTAAACTTTGCAACAGCCACTTTTCTAATAAGGATACCGATAACAGGGAATTTCAACAAAAGATTATCTGATATCCTCCTACCCTTTTCAGTCTTATAAAAATATCTTATTCCTACAACTATAAGTATAATTGCTATAATCATATAAATTAAGTTAGTTTTTATTGAATAGCTCAACCCTACTACTATCTTTGTGGGAAGCGGCAAAGCTCCTCCCATACCGGTAAACATCTGGGCAAATATAGGAATAACCCATATCATGAGTATTGCAACTACTATAACTGCAACAGAAACAATAACAGCAGGATATAC
>SCST01000893.1 GCA_004299465.1 Methylovulum sp.
ATTGTATCTACAATTATTCAAATTATTGTATCTACAATTATTCAAATTATTGTATCTACAATTATTCAAATTATTTATTACGTATGTCATGATTAGTTATCTTCATACTATCAAGATTGTTAAATATTATGCTGACGCAGAATCGAGTTCTTGTACACGGAGTATCTGGATAGTTCCTCCAGTGACGCTGTATGTAAAATTGACACTGTCTCCAGAATGAACTAATAAATCGAATATATATACTCCTCCAGCAACTAAAGCAGGGCCTGATACTACATTGAAAGTTACAGTTTGTGCATTTCCGCCTTTAGTCACTACTGCTCTAAAACTGCCAGCTACAGATACTGCAACTTCTATCATAAGCGTTGTTGGTGTATTTGTAGGACTGATATCTGTAGCAAGCCAGTTGGTATTTGCCGCTGGAAGTGCCTGATTATGTAAATTAGCCTTTTCTATTGGTATGCTAGATATTTCAGATATATTATTAATACGATATTCAGTTACTCTATATGCTAATCCTGCTGTAGGAGATCTTAGGCGAATCTCATACACATTAAGATAGAATTTTATTTCACCTGGATATATAGGAGCTTCTTGTGAAAATCTAGTTCTACCACCGTGAGATACTATTACATATAAATTATCTGTGCCATCATTGGCTACATAAATAATTTCTGAATATCTTTCAAGATATTCAAATACTCTTTCGGCATTATATACGGCACTATCAAAATCATTAGGATTTGATGCTCCAGCAGTTGTTATAGTATTAGAAACATCGTAATAATTAGCATATCTTCGGAGTTTTATAGTATCTCTTGATATAGCTTCCCAAGATTTGGCATCTGTAGATTTTTTTAAATCTGTTGCTAATTGTTTTATTGTATAATCAAGATTTTTTATATATTTTGTGAGATCTTTGAGATATGATGGTTCTTTGAGTTCTTTGAGTTGTTTTGTTTCTTCCTTAAATTTGACCAACTTATTTTTGAGTCCCTGATTTTCATTTGATAATTCGTCTTTGGTTGGTTCTTCTTTGGATATGTCTACATCTTTTGTTGACAATTTAGCAACTTCTTCTTTGATTGATCCATTCTTTATTAATATATCTTTTGTTGACCTTTTGACTAATTCTTCTTTTCCATTTTTTGTTAAATATTTAATTGGTCCTTCTTTAGGTTTATGTTCTTTTATCTTTTTTTCTAATCCATTTATTGACTCTTTTCTAGATTTTGAACTGTCCATTAATTCTTCCATAGACATTT
>SCST01000381.1 GCA_004299465.1 Methylovulum sp.
TCAGGAAATAAGTGCTGAATGCCAAACCCTGCCAGAGGATTTACAAAAACAGGTTTTGGATTTTATCTATTTTTTAGAAGCTCGGTATACGCAGAATCAAAGTACGGAAGATGTTAATGCCTTGACTGATGCTGAACTTGAACAGGCTTGCGGCATTTTGAAAGCGTCTCATGGCGTCAGTCTGGAGCAGATGGATGCGGCCATAAGAAGTCGTGGCGGTAAGTTATGATCGCTGTGGATACTAATGTTCTGGTGCGTTTATTGATTGATGATCCCAGCGCACCTGAACAAACAGACTTGGTTAAATCCCTACTTAAAAAAGCGCGGCAAGTTTTTGTGCCGCAAATTGTCCAGGTTGAAGTGGTTTGGGTATTGGAATCGGCTTATGGTTACGACAAGGCTGCTGTCATTACCGTTTTAAAACATCTGCAAAGATCGGTTGTGTATGTGCTGCAACAGCCGACCCAGTTTGATGAGGCGCTAGTAAATTTTGAAAACCAACCCGCCGATTTTTCAGATTATCTGGTTTTCGCTGCTTGTTTAGAAAGCCGACATCAATTAGTTACCTTTGATAAAAAACTTGCCCGCTTGGATGGGGTTAATCTGCTTAAGGCCTAATGGCGCAGTATTTATGAAATTGAAATTTAAAAAGCACGCTCCGATTTGTTCAGGAAATTTGCCGTCAAAAATGCGAGTGAGCTGGCCTATCTTGCGGGATTGCACAATTTAATCGAGATGCTTTAATTCCAGAGCTGCGCTTGCATTTTCTGGAAGTACGGTTCTCCCTATCAATACAAATCCACCGGATCGACATCCAGCGACCAGCGCAGTTTTTTGCCCGGTTTAAGCTGCCCTATCTTCGGCATCAGTTCATCCAGCAGGCGGTGCAATGCCGGTCGTTTGCCGCTTTGGAACAGCAATTGGTAGCGGTAAACGCCGGCGCGCCGGGTCATCGGCGCCGGTACGGGGCCGAGCATCTGCGTATCGCCGGTATTGAGTCCTTGCGCCAGTTCGAGCACGGCCTGCAGAAAGCTTTGCGGCATATCGTCATCGGCGGCCTGCGCTCGCAACAAGGCCTGGTAGCTGAACGGCGGCAACTCCGCGAGTTGCCGTTCGGCCAGCGCGGTTTCGGCAAAGCGGCTATAGCCTTCGTTGATGAGTGTCGTCAGCAGCGGGTGCTCGGGCCTGCGCGTTTGCATGATGACTTTACCGCGTTTGTCGGCGCGTCCGGCGCGGCCCGAGACTTGTACGATCATTTGCGCGAGTTTTTCGGAGGCGTGGAAATCGATGCTGAACAAGCCGCTGTCGACGTCGAGTATCGCGACCAATGTTACATTCGGGAAGTGGTGGCCTTTGGCGAGCATTTGCGTGCCGAGGATAATATCGATATGGCCCTGGTTGATCCGCTCCAGGTAAGCTTCCAGCGAGCCTTTGCGTTGCGTGGAATCGCGGTCCAGGCGCGCGATGGTCTTGCCGGCAAACAACTCGGTCAATACGTTTTCGACGCGCTCGGTGCCCAGCCCTAATGCGGTCAGCGCTCCCGTTTTGCAGGCCGGGCATTGCTCGGGCAAGCGTTGCTCTTTGCCGCAATGATGGCAGCGCAGTAATTTATCGTGGCTGTGAATGACGAGGTTGGCATCGCAATGCAGGCAGCGCGCCACCCATCCACAGCTATGGCAGATCAGCGTGGGCGCAAAGCCGCGCCGGTTTAAAAACAGCAGGACCTGTTCGTTTTTTGCCAGCGTTTTCTTGATCTCGTCAATCAGCGCTTCAGACAGGCCTTCGTGCATTTTTTTATTGCGGATGTCCAGTAATTGCAGTTGTGGCGCTATCGCCTGGCCGGCCCGTTCCGGCAAATGCAGCCGTCGGTAGCGCCGGGTATCGACGTTGTGCAGGCTTTCCAGCGACGGCGTCGCAGAACCCAGCACTACCGGGATAGCCAGCAATTTGCCGCGCACCACGGCGACATCGCGCGCGGAAAACCGGAAGCCTTCCTGTTGCTTGAAGGAGGCGTCGTGTTCTTCGTCGAGAATAATCAGCCCCGGATTCTTTAATGGCGTAAACAATGCCGAACGCGTACCGAGCAGGATCGCGCTTGTGCCTTGCTGTATTTGCAGCCATGCGTCACGGCGTTGGTTATCGGTCAGTTTTGAATGCGATACGGCAATATCGACGCTAAAGCGCTGCCTGAAACGCTCTTCGAGTTGCGGCGTCAGCGTTATTTCCGGTACCAGCACGAGGACTTGCAAACCGCGTTCCAGAACCGAGCGGATAATCTGCATATAGACTTCGGTCTTGCCGCTGCCGGTGACGCCTTCAAGCAAATAGACGCCAAACTGTCCCAGATTTTCGCAAACCGCTGTGATGGCCGCCTGTTGCGGTGGATTGCAGGGCAAGTCGTCTTGCCGGTTTAAAGAATCGGCGGAATTGGCTGGTTTGCCGCCGGATACCGCTTGTAATAAGCGCTTGGCGATCAATTGCTGCACTGCGACGCGCCAGTATTTATCCCATTGCGATAATTCCGGTGCCGTCAAGGCTTGGCTATGCGCCTGGAACATTTCCAGCGTCGCTTTTTGTTTAGGCGCGCGCTTCAACTGTCCGCTGTCTGTCGATTTGCCCAAATCAGTCAGCTCATAACGTTTTTCCGCTTCGATAGATGTCGATTGATGCCGGCGCAGTGCAACAGGAAATGCAGTGCTGATCACTTCACCCAGGGGATGGTGATAATAACGGCTGGCCCAATGCAGCAATTGCAGGTCTGGTGCGGATAACAGCGGGGGGGCGTCCAGGACCCGTAACACCGGCTTCAGCTTATCGACGGGAAATTCGCTGTGCTGGACGATGTCGACCAGGAAGCCGATTTTCTTATGCTTGCCGAAGGGGACTTCCAGTCTCGCGCCGGGATGGGCCGTATGGCAGTCAAGCGGGGCGAGATAATCGAAGAGCCGATCGATGGGGACGGGAAGCGCCACCCTGAAAATCAATCCGGATTCATTGTGCAGCTTAGCCATAGGTTGTCATGTATTTTTGATGTGTTATCGCTAAGTGATTGTGCCGTCTGGAGTATTGCACTTACCCACAGAAGCTGTGGATAACTCTGTGGACAAACGGTTTATAAAAGGCCTTAATGACGGTTTTTATTACAGTTTTGTCACATTGGCCGATTTTAAGACAGTGTTGTTTATGTATTTAAAATCAATTGCTTATAAAAAAATAACGGAATAACAAAGGCTTTTGTAAGCTATTGATTGTTGTTTTATTCACGTTATGCGCATCTGTGAATTAGTCTGCATGCAGGGCAGGAACGGCAAGCTGGGGCTTAAGGATATTCGCCGGCGATGCTGAAACACGGCTTGCCGTTAGCTCTTTGAATATTTTTATGTATTGGGTTCGCCCGATTCGATTGATTTTGATGTCCATATTTGCAGCAGGCTCAAGCTTGCCAGCATTAAAAAGGCGATCAAGGTCCAGGCGGGCATGCTCAGGCCGAGCATGCTCCACGACACTTCAGCGCAATCGCCCGTGCCGCTGAGCATCAATTTCAACGTATCGCTCAACGGAAAGTTCTGGAACATATATTCCAGGCCGGGGCCGCATTCCGGCACTTCATTGGGCGGCAAATGCTGCAGCCAGACGTGGCGTGTCGAAATGGCCGCACCGCAGAGCGCCAGAACCGCGCCGACAATGGCATACACTTTGATGCCCGCAGGTTTCGGGTTATGGATTACGGCGGTTAAGAAACACAAGCCGGTCAGGAAAATGGCAATGCGCTGGGATATACATAAGGGGCAGGGCTCCAGGCCATCGACAAACTGGAAATAAGCCCCCATCGCCAGCAGGCCGGTACACGCTAAAAAACCCCAAAAAAACCAGATCCTGGGGTTAAACCTTATCAATTCCAAC
>SCST01000382.1 GCA_004299465.1 Methylovulum sp.
TTTCAATGGCGCGCTACCAACGGTTTTTAAAGCTCAGGGAAAAAATGCCGACGGCAAATTGACGCCCTGACCCGGCCTACGCCGAACACAAGCGCCTGTTATTGACAAACAGCCGCTTCCACGCAAACACTGCAAAAAACAGAATCACCAGGGTTACAATCACCGGCTTGTCGCCCAAGCCGGCATAAGGCGTCATCCCGCCCATCGGCGTAATGGTTTCCGTCAATACCGTCGTCTCAAACAACGGCGCTTGCCGGATAACCCTGCCATCGGGCGCAATAACCGCAGTCACGCCGGTATTGGTCGAGCGCAGCAGGAAGCGCCCGGTCTCCAGCGCCCGCATCGCGGCGATCTGCAAATGCTGGTGAGGTTCCAGCGAATCGCCGAACCAGCCGTCATTCGTCACATTAACCAGGTAAGCGGCACCGGGCAAGCCCGCAATGCCGGCGTCGCCGAACGCATCCTCGTAGCAAATTGATGTGATAAACGGATACCCCGCCGCTTTCAATAAGGACTGGCGACTGCCTCCGGGCGTAAAATCGCCGAGCCTTATCTTTAATTTATTGAGTATAAAACCGGATACCGGCTGCCACGGCATATACTCGCCGAAAGGCAATAAATGATTCTTACGGTACATGCCGCTTTCTTTGCCCAGCGTGATAACCGCATTGTATATTTCATGCTCGGTGCTTCCTTCTACCGGCAAACTGACGATCAAATCAGTACCATGCTGCTGCGCGGCTAAACTTAGCGGCGCCAGGAAAAAATCCTTAACTTCCGATAAATACGCAGGAATCGCTGTTTCCGGCCAGATAATGACATCAGAATCCCAATGCGCCTCGCTCAGGTTTTTATAAAGCAGCATCGTATTCAGCCTGTTTTCCGGCCGCCATTTTTGATCCTGGCTGATATTGCCCTGTATCATTGACACACGGATAGGGCCGCCTATCGCGTCCGTCCAGGCCACCGTCTTTAATAAACCGCCCGTCAACCAAACCAAGCCGAGCAAAACGCCCAACGACAACCGCTGCTTTGGCTTCTGCGCGATAACGACGCCAACTGAAGCGCTTAACGCCAATAAAAAGCCGGTACCGTACGCACCCAGCACCGGGACATAGCCCGATAATGGCGTAGCCAGTTGGGAATAAGCACCGAGCAGCCACGGAAAACCGTTAAGCAGCATAAGCCCGCGAAAATATTCGACCAATATCCAGATAAAAGGCACCATGACAAGATTCTTGCCGCCCCCTGTTCGCACTGAAAGAAACGCAGCCAGCGCAGGAAACAACGCCCAGAAAGCGACGAATAAGGCCGTCAACGCCCCCGCGCTAAGCATCCCTGCCCCGCCGAAGTCATGGACGCTGATATAAACCCAGGAAACCCCAAAACCAAAAGAACCCAAGCCAAACAAATACCCCCTCAACATCGCGCGCCAAGCCGTTGCATGCTGCCAGGATGCAAATAAAACCATCAGCGCTATCGGCGCCAGATAAGCATAATCAAAAGGGGCAAAGGCCAGCGTAAATAAAACACCGGCAATCAGCGCAAAAAAATCCCGGTAAATACTGTTTGAGAGTCGCATAGTCATCGTTGGTTAAAAAACAGGAAAGTCATTGACGCGTTAGACGCATGTCGCGCGCTGATTGTACTGCAAAATATGCGTTTATAGGCAACTCAACCTGAAAGTATGGCGATTATGCGTTCTTTGCCGTCAGAATTAGTATGCCGGCTACGGCTTATTACATCGTTTGAGAAACTGTTTTTGCTCATATTCCATACAATTCCCGAAAGTTGATGCATCGCCTGTTAAACGCTGAATAACCAAAGCCCCCTGAACGATAGTCAAAAAATGTCCCGACCATATTGCCGCTTCCTGCGGGTCCATGCCGACTTCCAGGCCCAATTTCGCAAGCGCCGCGATCCAGTCCTGGTAGTCTCGATTCAACAGCGCCTTGATGTCATCCTTCGCATCGCCAAGATTAAGGACATTCAAAAGGCAATTCTTCCTGCCATCGCTATAAATCGCTTTGACAGTAGCCAGCATATCGCTAAAACGCTTTTCGGGCGCCTCCTGACTGTCCAATAACGGACCGATAATATGTTGATGAAGTTGTGCGCTGACATAGCGCACGACGGCTTTGACCATATCGTCCTTACCTGCCGGAAAACGATGATAAAGGCTTGATTTCTTAAGCCCCGTCATTTCGGACAGTTGTGAAATAGTTGTCCCCTCGTAGCCTCGATTTCGAAATATTTCGAACAGCGATTCAAGCAGGGAGTTGTCGTCGATTGTTTGCTGCGCCATAAATGTGTACCTGAAAAATAATATTGACATTGTACCGAACGATCGTTACATTGTCACTGTACCGATCGTTCGGTACAGTGACAATTCTTAATTTTCGAGGAACTTATAATGAACAAAACAGCAATCGTTATTTTATCAGACCCCAAAAACGGCGGTGACGAGGCTTTAGGCCGCGTTTTTAACGGCTTGGTCGCCGCTTACGATATTAAACAATCCGGCGGGGACGTTTCCGTCATTTTTCAGGGAGCGGGCACGCGATGGATTAGCTACATCACCCAAGCCGATCACCCCGTTCACGGCTTGTATAAAGCCTTAAAAGAAAATATTGCCGGCGTCTCCTGCGGCTGTGCCGATGTTTTCGGCGCGACCGAAGATGCCAAAAGCAATGGCTTCGAGCTGATAACGGAATGCTCTGTCCCCGGCACGTCAGGCTTGCCTAGCGTTTGGCAAAAATTACAATCGGGCGCTACTATTTTGACATTTTAAGGCGATTTCCAAGAATGAATGTACCCAAATCGCTCAGGATTTTTGTTCATTTTCAAGGCGTAAAAATAAGCGCATAGCGAGCTATGTAACTATTTTTACAACGCAGAAAATGGACAAAAAGACCAGCGAGTTGGGTATATTC
>SCST01000383.1 GCA_004299465.1 Methylovulum sp.
GCGCCGATCATCGCGGCAAATTGTTCGCCGAACCATTTACCAGGGTTGATGGCGTCGAGCTTGATATGCCCGAACGCATCGCGCGGCACGTCCTGGCCTTTTGCCTGCATTTCGGCAACGATCGCTTCTACGCCTGCGCCTTCGGAAACAAAGATGTTGACGCAGTCTACGGCATCCATGACGGCGCGCAGGCGTTCCGCTTCGGCGGCGAGGTCGATAGCCATTTCCGGCACAAACACGGCATGGACTTCATAGGTCTTGCGATCCAGGCCCAGCTCAGGCAACCATTCCGCACGCGCCAGCATTTTGCGGTATTCCAGCGCAGTCGCGGCAGTCAGCCAACCGCAGTTGCGCCCCATGACTTCGTGGACGATCAGCATGCGTGGATTGGAATTGTTTTCAGCAACGACATTCCAGAAATAACGTGCGCCCTGCTCTGCAGCCGTCCATGCGCCTAGCGACTGTTTGATGGGGTAAACATCGTTGTCAACGGTTTTGGGCAAGCCGATAACCGTTAAACCATAATTGTTTTTCGCGAGGAACGCGGCAAGGTCGGCGGCGGCGGTATTGGTGTCGTCGCCACCTATGGTATGCAAGATGTCTACGCCGTCTTTAATTAACTGGTCGGCAGCGACTTTTTGCGGGTCCTGGCCTTCCTCGACGAGACCGCGTTTGATGCAATCGGCGACATTAGTCAATTTAACGCGGCTGTTGCCTATCGGTGAGCCGCCGAAGCGGTGCAAAAGCCCTGCTTTTTCGCGGACTTCCTGTGTTACCGTATAAGAGTCTCCGAGCAAAAGACCTTTATAGCCGCTACGATAGCAAATGATTTCGATCGTAGGATCAATTTCGGTATAGCGTTCGATAAGGCTGCCGATAGCGGAGCTGAGGCAGGGAGCTAGTCCGCCCGCAGTGAGAATCGCGACTTTTTTGGGTTTGTTCATAGGATTTTATAAAGTGGAGGTGGTTTCAAGATTATGGCTTCAATTAATTTTCAGCATACGGGCTGAAAGAGGTATCGTTGTGCCCGGCGCCCAACCACCGCATCCGGCGGGCAAAGAAAACCGGCGCTTACAGCTTGGGTCTTGGGAGTCTGGCGGGTTGAAATTCTACCATATTGCCGCTGAATATCTCTATGGGCTTGAGGTTGGTACAGGCTTCTGCCCCGCTTGATTTATAGCGGAATAATAACGCCTCTAGCGATGGAGACCGTGAAAGTATTCGTGAAAAAACATATTATTCACCACGAAGATCACGAAGGGCACGAAGAAAATATGCAGTAGATCAATATATTGAAACTTCATGCTCTCCGTGTCCTTCGTGGTTATTAGTTTTATATTGGATACTTTCGCAATCTCGATGCCTCAATTCTTTACGAAAGCATTATTCATGAAAATCAGGTAAACCTTTGATGTCATCTTTCTGTATATTCAAATACTGTAAACCGATAAAGGTCCCCTCGTCGGAAAGCGCATCGACCCAGATAATTTTACTTTTGCCGTTTAATCCCAGGCGTTTAAATTCGAACCGCGTTATCGTTCCTTCCTCAACAGCAATGGGGTCCGCCAGGCGAATCATTAAACCATCGACAGAAGCATTGACGGAAGTGAAGTTGTAACATTTGCCGTTCAATAAAATCCTGCCGGTATCCGCCAGGATTTTTCTATACGCTTTCCTTTTGTATTGCCATTTATCAACACAATGGCTAACGCTTTTAAATTCCAGCGCAAGTACCGTGTGATGATTGTCTGTGGTATCGGCCCTGACAATTTCAGCTTCACCCGCCAGCCGTAATTCAGGGATATACAGGTCGACGGTTGACGATACCGAGATGACATTAAAAATATGTTTAATATCATCGCCGTAGACATCATTGCATAGTTTGACAAGCGCACCGGTTATCGAAAGGTTTTGAACGGTAACGGCTTGTTCATTTTCTTCCATATAGATCAAGCCCGCTAATGCCATGTTTTTGCGATAGGGCCGTTTTGATTGCGAAATCATCTTTATTTCCTCACTGATAACCCTATAATTAGCACAGTGCGTGCGTATTGTTATAGTTTATTGTTAATATTGATTTTTTTATCACGCTTAATTGTTTGGAGCAAAAATCATACCCTTCCCGCCATCATGACAAAGCTGCTGACGTTTTTTTTACTGGCCACTTTAATGGCTTGCGCCGCTGTACCCCCTAAAAACAGTGACGATCTATGCGCTACCTTTACCGAGAAGGACGAATGGTACGATGATGCGCGAAAATCTTATCAAAAATGGGGGGTCCCGGTACCTGTCCTTATGGCGATTATGCACCAGGAATCGCATTTTGTCGCCGATGCAAAACCGCCGCGGCCTTGGGTTTTGGGCATTATCCCGTGGTTCAGGAACAGCAGCGCCTATGGCTATGCCCAGGCCAAGGATGAAACCTGGGATGATTACCAAGGCAGCGCAGGCAGCTGGTGGGCTGATCGCGATGAATTTGATGATTCGGCGGATTTCATCGGTTGGTACTGTCATATCAGCCACGCTAAACTGCATATCGCCAAAAGCGATGCAAAAAATTTGTATCTGGCCTATCACGAAGGACATAGCGGTTATCAGCACAAAACCTATTTAAGAAAAGCCTGGTTACGGCGGATAGCAGACAAGGTTTCCGGCAAGGCAAAACAGTTTCAAAGGCAATTAAACCAATGCAAAATGAAAACAGGCTGACGCCGGTTTTTTGATAAACTATCACTTTTTATCCACAATAAAGAGGAAACCGTGAGAAAAATTCAAACTCAAGTTCTTTCAATTGTCGCTGCTGCTTTTATAGGAATTACAATGTTTTCAATGGCCAATGCAACCACTCCCGAAGAGAATAAAGCGGCGGGTCTCGCTTTTCTTAGCGCAAATGCAAAAAAAAGCAATATTGCAACGACGTCCAGCGGTTTACAATATGAAATATTAACCCCCGGCACAGGCAATAAATCACCTTCCGCAACAGACAGTGTCACCGTGCATTACAAGGGCACAACGCTAGACGGTAAAGAGTTTGACAGTTCTTACGGACGAGGAGAGCCGGCTACATTCCCGTTAAACGCCGTGATTCCAGGCTGGACCGAAGGCGTCCAGTTAATGAAAGAAGGCGCTAAATACCGTTTTTATATTCCCTCTGAACTCGCTTATGGCGGGAGCGGTGCAGGGCGTTTGATTGGCCCGAATGCAACATTGATTTTTGATGTCGAGCTGATCAAAATCCAGTAAGCCCCCCC
>SCST01000384.1 GCA_004299465.1 Methylovulum sp.
GCAAAGGTATCGGATAATTGTTGTCTTACCGATGTCCGCACCGCCGCACCGGCTTCAAAACCCCAGATATGCTGCCGGTAAACGCATAAACTGCGGACGATAAAAACGGCGGCCAGTAATAACAAGGGCGTGATCAAGTCTTGCAGCGCAGTATGGTCGATAATGACGGCGTGCAGCATAAAGGCAATGATCGCCGCCTGGGCAATCACGCCCAGGCCGTTGGCAATACCTGCGGCGGCGGCCAAATGCACCGGTTTGGCGACAGCCTTGCCCTGCTGTTTTAGCCAGGCGGCGCAGACTTTTTCCCTGGCTTTATGGTCATCAAAATATTTTTGATTATCTGTTTCTGTGGCTTGCATGAGCTATATCCCGGTGTTTTTGGATACCGTTGAAATTTAAAAGTCGAACATCACGTAACGTATAATAGCTTTATTTTAGCCGACTGTTTTGATGTCCATTCCTGATTTGATTAAGCAACTTACCCATCAATTACCCCTGTGCCTAAACCAGGACAGACACCTACTAAAGCGGCAACTGGACCGTCTCCGCAATGATCACCGGAAAGGTAAACCCGCTGACGGGCAAATAAGCGCGCTTGCCAGCCGGATTGAAAAATCCGTCGCGGCAAGAAATAAACGTCTTGCCGGCATTCCGCCGCTGAATTTCCCCGATTTACCGGTTACCGGCAAAAAAGACGAGATTGCCGCGTTAATCGACAAGCACCAGGTCGTTATTGTCTGCGGCGAGACGGGGTCGGGCAAAACCACGCAATTGCCCAAAATCTGCCTGTCTATCGGGCGCGGGGCAGCCGGCTTTATCGGCCATACCCAGCCCCGGCGTATCGCCGCGCGCACCGTTGCCGACCGTATCGCCGAAGAGCTTGGCGAGGCCTTGGGCAAGTCGGTCGGCTATAAGATCCGTTTTAATGACAAAACCCATGCCGATTCGTTGGTTAAATTGATGACCGACGGTATTTTGCTGGCCGAATCGCAAAATGACCCTTATTTAAACCAATACGATACGATTATCATCGACGAAGCGCACGAGCGCAGCCTGAACATCGATTTTTTGATTGGTTACATGAAATGGCTGTTGCCGAAACGCCCGGACTTAAAGCTGATTATCACGTCGGCAACGATTGATACACAACGTTTTTCCACGCATTTCAATAACGCGCCGATTATCGAAGTCTCGGGGCGGACTTACCCGGTAGACATCCGCTATCGCCCGATAGAGCAAAAAGACGATGATAAAGAGAATGATGACCCATTCGCCGGGAGCGAATGGGCACGCGCAGCGCCCGAAGGGTCACGGGCATGGACAGCCCGTGATGAAACTAGCGACGATTTGCAAAACGCGATTCTCGACGCCGTCGACGAGTTGTACCGCGATTTGCGCGGCGATGTATTGATCTTCCTGAGCGGTGAGCGCGAAATCAGGGAAACGACCGATTCATTAAAAAAACACCATCCCACGCAATACGAAATCCTGCCCTTGTATTCAAAACTCAGCGTAGCCGAGCAGGAGCGGGTTTTTAATCCCAAAGGCGGCAAATTACGCATCGTGCTGGCGACCAATGTCGCGGAAACCTCGTTGACGGTACCGGGCATCCGCGGCGTTATCGACACCGGCCATGCCCGCATCAGCCGCTACAGCCACCGCAGCAAAATCCAGCGTCTGCCGATAGAGCGCATTTCGCAATCCAGCGCGAACCAGCGCGCCGGGCGCTGCGGTCGTGTCGCCGAAGGCATCTGCATACGCTTGTATTCGCATGATGATTACCTGGCGCGGCCGGAATTTACCGAGCCGGAAATCATGCGCACGAATTTATCGGCAGTTATCCTGCAGATGACGGCGCTGAATCTCGGCGATATCGAGGATTTCCCGTTTATAGAGCCGCCGGACGAGAAGATGATCCGCGACGGCAAGACGATGCTGCATGAAGTCAATGCGCTCGATAAATCGGGAAAGCTGACCGATGTCGGCAGGCAATTGGCTAAATTCCCAACCGATCCTAAACTTGCGAGAATGCTGGTTGCTGGCCTGGACGAAGGTTGCCTGCATGAGGTGGCGATTATTGTCGCTGCGTTAAGCGTGCAGGACCCGCGTGAAAAACCCGCCGATAAAATGGCGCAAGCCGACGCCAAGCATGCGGTATTCCGCCATCCCGAATCGGATTTTCTGACACTGCTGAC
>SCST01000385.1 GCA_004299465.1 Methylovulum sp.
TCATGCAGCATATAATCCAGGCGTTCATCGGGATAAGCGGGGTCCAGCGGTACGTAAGCCGCACCCGCTTTAAGCACCGCCAGCAGGCCGACGATCAACTCCAACGAGCGTTCCGCGCTGACGCCGACCCGGCTTTCCGGGCCCATGCCGCGGGCCTTAAGCTCATCGGCGAGCCGGCTTGCCTGCTTGTCCAGCTCACCGTAACTGAGGCTTTGCCCGGCGAAAACCAGCGCCGCTTTTTCCGGTACGGTTTTCGCCTGCGCTTCAAAAAGTTCGTGAACCAACGCTAAAGGCGTGTTTTGTTCCGTGGTCGCGGACGGTTTATTCCAGTCGTAAAGCAGTTGCCGATGTTCTTCAGCGCCCAGCAGCGGCAATTGCGCTACCGGCAGGTTGGGATCGCAGGCCGCTCCCGCCAGCAGAGTTTGCAAATGCCCGGCCATTCTTGCCAACGTGGCAGCGTCAAACAAATCGGTGTTGTATTCGAAGAGGCCGTGCAAGCGGCCGTCACGTTCCTCGATGAACAGCGTCAAATCGAATTGCGCGACATGATGGTTCAGCTGCTCCGGCGTCGCCGATAAGCCCGGCATGCGGAATATCGTCGTCGGCACATTTTGTACCGCCAACATCACTTGAAACAACGGCGTATGGTCGGCATGGCGCACCGGGTTCAGCGTTTCCACCAACTGCCCGAAGGAAAACTCCTGATGCGCCTGGTCTTGCAGCGACTGCTCGCGAATCCCGGCCAGCAGTCCTGCAAAAGACAAGTCGTCCGATAAGCGGCAACGCAACACCAGCGTATTGACGAAGAAACCGATCAAATCGGCAAGCTGGGCCTGGTTACGGCCCGCCACCGGGTAGCCGATAGCCAGGTCCTTGCTGCCGGTATAGCGGTACAGCAGGCTGGTAAACGCCGCCGCCATCACAATGAACAACGTGGCGTTATACTGCTTGCCCAGTACGTTGATCGCGGCGCTGAGCGGCTGCGTCATTTCAAATTCATACCCATTACCGCGATAACTTTGCAGCGGCGGCCTGGGATAATCGGTGGGTATAGCCAGCAGCGGCGGGGCGTTATGCAGTTTTTGCAACCAGTAGTCCAGGTGTTTTTCGCTACGTTCCGCTTGCTGCCGTTGCCAAAGCGCATAATCGCCGTATTGTATCGGCGGTTCCGGCAGGGCTGACGGCAGGCCGTTGCTGAAAGCCGCATAAAGCGCCGCGACCTCTTTCATTAACACGCCGACCGACCAGCGGTCGGCCACGATATGGTGCAGGACCAGCACCAGCAGGTATTGCCCGTTTTCAAGCGCCGCCAGCATGCCGCGCAACGGCGCAGCTGAAGACAGGTCGAACGGCGCGCGGTTGAAAGCGTCTGCGCAATCCTCAACGCTTATTGACGCGCTGCCCGTCAAATCCAGCCGTAACAAGGGTAATCTGCTATCCGGCATCACGCATTGGACAGCCTGGTGAAATTCGCCGACAAAACGGCTGCGTAATATGTCGTGCCGGCGCACGACTTCGTCCAGGCTTTGCTGCAGGGCCTTGATATTCAACACGCCGTCGAGGCGTATCGCGCCGGCCATGTTGTATATCGGGTTGCCGGGTTCCAGTTGCGACATGATCCACAACCGTTCCTGCGCGTAGGACAACGGCGCCGGCGTGTCGGGATGGCGTTTTATGACCGGCTTGGCCCCGTTGTTTTTGTTGAGCTGCAATATGAGTCTTGCGCGGTTTTGCCGGGAGCTTTCGTGGTTTGTTGTGGGTGGGTGTTGCATGGTTTTGGCCTCATATTTGACGCTCGTTCCCAAGCTCTGGCTTGGGAATGCGGGATGGGAAGCTCTAGCTTCCTGTATTTCTCGAAGCTAGAGCTTCTGGGACTTGGGTTACCAGGCTGGAGCTTGGTAACCAGCGTTCTATCTTGTTGAAACTAAATTTCGCCCGAATAGCTTAATTGAATCGTTTATGTTGATATGCGAGCCCCTGTCAAATGACCTTCCCCACAATACGGATCGATGCGTGTGAATAACGACAATTTTCCGCTACGCATCGTCGAGCGGCTCAATACCGCGAGCGGCGCCTGGCGTGGACGTCGCGGCGCCGGCACTGTTGTTGCCAAAGGCATGTATCGTTTCGGGCGTAATGCCTTGGCGGAACTGCAAGTCAGCGTTTTTGACGATGCCGACCGTAGCGTTGCTATTACCGCAGAGCTTTGTCAAAACGCGCTGGAACTGATGTTTGCCCGCCTCAACGGCAATCCTTCATTCAGCGACATGCTGGAAAAGTTGGCCGGGCGCGAGTTGGCTGTTGTCTTTGTCGAAGGTCATGAGCACCTGCTGGAACTGGATAGCGATACTGCCGTTATCGCCTGCGACCTGGCTATCCCGCTCGGTTATGCCGATGCCAATTATCGGGATACCGCACCGAGGACAGAAGTGCAGCAGGGTTTCGAATACTTGCTGGTATTGGCGCACTACCATCTTGTTTTGCGTTGGCAGGGTTGGACTGAGCGGCAAGCTTTAGGCAAAGTCATTGAACTCTACGCATCGTTTGCAAAAGCCGAACGCGCTTGCCTGCATAGCGTGCTGGAAGGCGGCATCCTGGACAGCGGCAATTTGTTTTCGCTGTTCCTGAAACGGGCTGTTTTTGACCCGTCCGCCGGTATCGAAAACCGTCATCAACCGGCCTGGCTGGATCAACAGATGACCTGGCTACTCGGGCAGGACCGGGTCGATTTGCCTTATCCGCGCCAGGCTGCAGTGAATATTCTGCACGGCGAAGCCGACGTGGACGAGCAGCGGTCGCGGCTTTACCACCTGCTGCGCGGCTATGACAGGCCGCTGGAGCACGGCAATATTGAACGCATTGCCACCGAAGTCTGCGTAGCCCGCCAACAATTAATTTTCGGGCGCATGAGTCGCGCCTTTCACAACCAGGCGACATTGTTCGCCAACGCGGTGCTGCTGACACCTAGTCCGGCCTGGCGTCAATTGGCCGCTGAACTGTCCTCGCTGGCCGCGGCCGCGCCGGAGTTGCAAGCCGGCGCCGGAGCCTTGGCGCTGCTACTGAACAGTTCCGTAGAAATTCCGCTGACAACGCTGGAAGGCGCTTGCGAACGCTTCGAGGATGCCGTTCTCGACGAACAAAAACAAGCCTTGTCGAATGCGCTCGTCCCCTCCCGTGCACGAATCGAGAATTTCAACGATCCCCTGGCCGGGCCATTCGAAGCCGTTGCCGAGCATGAAGCGATCATGGCGCGGGCCGGACAAGGCCTCCGCCTGGTAGATTGCATACGCCGGGAACTTTTGGGTGCCACCAAACGGCATGCCGCCTATGTCGTCATCAGCCAACGGCCTTCGCCTACCGGCTCGCACCTGTTGATCAAGATCAACGAATTCCAGGATCCGTATTCGGGCAAGGCGGAAAATTTGCGTAAATTGGTCCGGCTCGCCGGAGACCGCATCTACAGCAGCCCCGACTACGGCTGGCTTAGCGTCGCCGACCACTGGATAGAAGCCATCCCGCTGTTCATCAAGGAAGAAGTGCTGGTTCAGGAGGGACAGGAAAGCACCCGCACGGTCATCGACATAGGCGGCATGGAAGTCTCGTTCCGCGAGGAAATGGCCGACTTGTGGGCCGGCAATCTTCACCGAGTGCTCGAAAGCGAGTGGTTATGCCTGGCCCGCGAATGCGTGGCTGCCGGCAAATTTACCGATCTCGACGAAGACGCCCTGCGTCAATGTTTGCACGAAGCATCCGCTGCCGATGACATTGCCGCCGTCGGCGTATTGCTGGGCGAAATTTACCGCCGGCAAATTGTGCAAATCCAACAGTTGATCGAAGCCGAAGAGCTTGAGCCTTTCGATGCCCTGCGGCAAATCCTGTTGGGCGGCGACCTCTTGCGGCGGCTTGAAGGACGGCAGCTAGCCACCGGCTCATGGACGGCATCGGCCAGGGAGATATTGCAAGACAACGGCTACAGCAAGGACTTCGACCGGGAAATATCTCGCCTCAAGCCCGAAGCCCTGAAGCCGAGGCGCGCACTGCCGACGCTGCATGTGCTAACCACACAATCCGCCGGCATGACCGAAGGCTATATCCGTACCTGGCTGGAAGAATCGATGGCGCTGTTCAATATCGCCGAAGACTTGGGCCTGCATGAGCCAATAGCCGAGCGCGAGGCATTTTTTACAGCCCGCATCCTCGGCTTGGGCGAGAAAGTCATCCGCGAACTGGGCATCTGGATAGAGGTCGAGGCATTATGCGCCGACGAGCAGATTTCGCAAACGGCCGCCGTATTGAGGCTTATCAACAGGAATCGCCTGATTCAAGATGAATTGTCTTGCCTGGGTGCGTTGCTTGAGTTCGACGAAACCCAACAAGGTCGGAAAAAAG
>SCST01000386.1 GCA_004299465.1 Methylovulum sp.
GCTCTTCCGATCTGACGCCTGTTCGCCGTTACGCGCGATAATATGCGGGCTGGACAGGATCGTCGCTCGATTCGACGTAGCCAGCGCATTGATTACGAACCGCTTGTCGCTGCTGATAAGCAAGCCCGCCGTACCTGCTGAAAGACCGCCCAACGTGCCCATCGCAACACTCTTGCCGTCGATGCTCAAACCCTTTACCAGCCACTCGACGCCTAACTCGGTATCATCCGTCAGCGTTACTTCGGCGACGGTCAATTCAATCAGCGCCGATTTAGACGGCTTATCCAGGGCGCGCAACAGCACTTCCAGGCGCCCGTATTCCTCGGCGCTGGTCTGGAAAATCAAGGTATTGCTGGCCGTGTCAAAAACAACGCCGACGGGCGATTCCGTTTTTTTAGCTTGCGCGGCTGGCGCATCGCCTGTTGCAGCAGGCCTGCTTTGCGCTCCGGTACTTGAGCCGGAACCGCCCAGCAACAACTGCGTCAAGGTTTTAGCCAATTCTTCGGCCGATACATTCTGCGCGGTATAGGTAAAAAACCCCTTACCCGCGCCGCGCTCGCTCGGCTGGTCAAGCCGGCTGACCCAGTCCTGCACATGCTCGATAATTTTATCGCTCATCGAAAAAACCAGCAGCGTATTCGCCGCCGAGACCGGCAATATCAAAACCGGGTAGCGGATGCCTCCGCTCAGCGCGCTGTAATTCGCCGGCGGCATCGCATAGCCTTCCGAAGCCAGCACTTCTTTCAATTGCGCCGCTAACGACTCCACCGTCCAATAAATCGGCGTGATACGTAGGCTGGAGCGCCCTTGCATCACAGGCTGGTCCAGGACACGGACCGCATCGATCGCGGCAATAATCTTGTCACGGGTCCCGCTTAATAACAGCGCATTGCGCGTAGGGTCTTCCAAAACCGTAACCTGGTCTTTAAACATCGTCTTAAGCCAACCGGCCACATCGGTGTTCCTGACCGCTATCAGGTCGACCAACTGGAACACCGGGCGCAATTCGTCAGGCGTTTCAGGCAACGCGGCGCCGCGGCGAATCTCCGGCGAATACCCGGTCTCTGCGCTATCCGGCACAACCTGCACCAAGTCGCCAACATCGCGCACAAAAATGCCATAGCTTTTGAGCAACAGCCGTATCGCGCTGTCAACCTGGCTGCTGGTCTGGCTGTCCGGCGTTTTAAACGTGACGATGTCGCGCCGCTCCATGATTTTCGGGTCGATATTGACGCTACGGCCCAATATTTCGGAATATACAACCTGGATAAGGTTCGTTAACGGCACTTTCTCAAAATTGAGGTTGATATTATCTTTTTCCAGGCCCGCCTTGACCGGAACAGGCTTTCTGACGGGAGTTCGCCTAGTCATCAGCGTCTTTGGCACGACCGGCATCCGCTCGACCGTAGAGGCGGTTGATAATTGGCTATCGGCTTCCAGGCCGTCAGTTCCAATATGGCCCGTTTTAGCCACAATCAAGCGCGGTAACTGGACACTGGAAGGCTGGGGCATCATGCAAGCCGATAAAGCAAGGATTACCGCGCAAGTGAGCGGAAAATGGATAGCTAGCGTTCGTAATTTCACGGTTAATGCCTGGCGTTTACTTTTCAAATGAGTGACTGGGGAGATTTACGAAGAATGTTGAATTTTAAGGCCTTTCAACCGTGCCGGCGGGGTATACTTCGCACGCTCATGTTTATGGCGTTTATAATTTTGCATACCTACATAAAAAAACCGAACAACTGACCATCTAACATAGTCGCTATTCATATCCTTGCCCTACAGCGAGAGGCTGAATAGTTACCTAAACTATATATTTGATGGCTGTGCATTTATTGAAGCGTTTCGGCAGTCCGGTTGATATGCACCCAATAAGGCGGGCCATCGGCCCCGGCCTGCAGGCGGACCCTGTCGCGCTCGATAGCGACAACCCGTTCCCCATTAGGCAAGACATCGCCAATGGCCAGGTTTTTGACTTCGTACCGGGCGCTGGAAAACAAGATCACATGGCGCTTGGCGCCGACCATGTAAACGCCTGTCAACGCCCCGCTTGGCGACTCGGCGGCGCCAGGAGCCGCCATCGACATCCCCGAAGCGGTATTAGCCGCCTCCGCGCCGCCGACTTTAGCCTGCTTGCCCCAAATGCGCATTTTTTCCAGCTCCGCCATATCGGCTGACAGCTCCTGAACCCCAGGCAAAAACGGAATCTCGGGCAACACAGCAGGCTGCCGGCCCGCGCGGTCAGGAAACGCCGAATCGGAACCATCGATAGCGAATATCAACAACGCGCTGACTGCCAACGCCGCAGCCCAGACGCGCCAAAGCAACTCGACCGTCATGCGCCCTCCCGCGGGCCGATGACAAATAATGCGCCTAATTCAAGCTCTACGGTTTTCGAGTCCGAATTCCTGACGGAAAGCCGCTCTATCCAAACCCAATGTTCATTTTGGGAAATGCTGTTAAGCAAGGCGTGGAACGAATCGGCCTGGAAATCAAGCACCAAGCGCGTCCGAACGATGCGCATTTCAGTAGGCAAGGCCAATGTTTCCGCTGCCTCCCCGGCTCCCGGATCAAGCGCTTCAGGCTGCGAAACGGCAAGCTCACGTACACTGATACGATGGAGGGTCAATTGCTCCGTCAGCCAGTCTTGAAAACGGGCCTGAATACGGCCCTCGCTTTCTTCGCGCCATGCGCGCGCCCGAAAATCAGACAGCCGGCGCTGAACCTGGTCCCGGTATTCATTCCAATGCGTTTCTTTTGAAACCGCATGCACACGGGCAATCTGTCCCTGAAGTTGCTGCGCCATTGCCCGCACCGACACGATATGGTCATGCCACTCAAATAACGCATAAACCCATAAAATCAACGCCACTATCGCAGTCAATGCATACAGGCGTTGCCGCTCATCCAGGCCGCTAAAAAACGTCATTAAAAATCATCTCCCGGTGATTGATCATCCGTTGGCGGCACGGAAGGCTTTTGCGCAGGGCTGCTGCCTTGCAATTCGGCCACCAGCACGATGCCGTCATGGGTATTCTCCGAACTGATCTCGTGGACATTATGCAACCACCCGCCGCTCTCGAACGCTTTCACATAAGCGACACGGGAAGCGCCCGGTGCGGCAAGTAAAACCAGCTGCAAACGATTGCCCTTTAACTCAAGTTCCTGCACGGTCGTGCCGTCGGGTAACAGCCGGCTCAGGTGAGCCAGCAAAACCACGGGATTAGGATGCTCCACCAGCTTCTCCATCGCCTCCAGCGTCGCCAGCGCATCCAGCGCCTCGGAGCGGGCATGCAGGACCGGATGCGCCAAGGTCTCCAATTGCTGTTTTTCCGCCGTCAAGGCTACCACCCGTTCATCGGCGGTAATCCAACTCTTAAGCAACCAGAAGGTTGGCAATGCCAATAACAGGGAAACAGCGGCAAAGCCGGCCAGCAGGTATAAACGCCCTTGTGTCATCATCGCCGACAAGGTTTGCACGTCAGCAAACGGCTCTCCGCTCCAAAACTCAGATTCGGCTACGGACACATCAAATGCCTGTATCGGCGCCGCAACACCGGCCCCTCGCTGGAAATTCAGCCAGCCGTCCAGCTCAGGCGGCTGCGCCCACCAACGGCTCGCCAATAACGCGCCGCCCTGCCAGACCTGCCCCTCGACGCCCTCGGCACACTGCCGCAAGACAACGCCATCCGCAAGCGCCGGCTGTAACAAACTTTCCGGCAACAAACGCATGCCCTGCACGGGAATAGAAGAGGCTTCACAACGCTGCAGCAGCGCTTGCTGATCCCAGGCGAACACCGTGGCCGCTTCGCTGCCGATGATCACGGCAAATTCGCTCTCTTGAAAAGGCTGCCAGGCCAGTAATTGAACCTGTAAAAAATTCAATTGCTCGGACTTGGGAAGCTGCTGAAAAGCGATAGATTTAAAGCGGCACAATGACCGCGCCAACACATGCGCTATCGCTCGCTGTTCTGCGATGCGCACACCGGTCGAACGATGAAAATGACTGTTTTTACTCGTCAGCGGTCGCCGCCAAAGGCTTAGGAAATGGCGGCATTGCGCCATCAAAGGCAGCTTGTTCAGGTCTATCAATGAAACGTGTCTCCAAAATCTGCCACGGTAACGTCGGTGCGCCCGGCGTCAATATTATATGATATTCAATGGCCTTTAAGCCATGCTCCAGGCCAAGGCGCAAGCGGTAGAAACTACTCGGAAAAAAAGCGACGGGGTCATCCGGTAAAATAATGCCGGTAGCGGCAAGCAAATCACTATAAGAAATGAACAGCATAGTCTCCCGCCTGGCGAGTGCGGCCTTCACGCCCTCAGGCGTCGCCCCCGGCAACGCCGCGAGCACCTCCGGCGGCGCGGTATTAGGATTAATCCAGCTCTCACGACTGACCGTAAACAAATCCCCCCCTCTCGCGACCAGTTTCGACAGGCCGTTCCAACCCAGCACCAAGCGCAATTCATAAGGCGAAATCAACCAATCGTTACGCGGCGGCGCTAATTTTTGGGCATGATACTCGTCCGCTTCAGCGCCGTTAAGCCGGCGCAGGTTATCGACATCCGTGTAATCGGCCAATTTATCCAATAACGGTTCAATGAGTTTATCGGAAACGCCGTGTTGCAGCAGGACATTTCGCATGACCAGGGGATCGGGCGTACTGACGCTAATCAGCCCTCGCGCATCCTGTACGCTCACCCAAACCCCGGAAGGCAAGCGGTATGGCCGCCCGTCGACCCGCAAGACATCAGCCCCCCCACCAAACCCCGCTTGCGAAAGCTGGCGTGTCGCCATTACAAAAAGCACTTGGTCCCGCGCCGATATTAATGCAGACTGGTCGTCCGCCCATTGTTGCCAGCGGCCCAGATGGGTGCGGAAATCCGCCACGCGCGCATCGAGCCGCGCGGCAACCGTAGCGAGCACAACCAGAGCCACCATGACAGTGACCAGGATATAGCCCTGCTGCCTTATCATTCAAGCAACTCCAGACGCTTGCGCGACAACATCGGATTATTGCCGGCCATAATCGTCACCCAGACCATGCCGCTTTCCGGCCCGATTAAACGTATGGCCTGGGGCAGTTCGGGCGCATCGCCCATCGGCGGCGGCCATTGCGCCTGCCAATTGCCGCTGCCGTCCAGGTAGCTGAACAATCCCGGCCCTTGCCAATGCCAAAGCGGCCAGGTTTCGTCGGTAGCCGGCCGGTAAGCGCTCAACTGCGTGCTGTTATCGCCTTC
>SCST01000387.1 GCA_004299465.1 Methylovulum sp.
CAGCACGAGTAACAGCGTGCGCATGTCCTGGGGGAATTCTTTTTCAAAATGCCGCCGGTTTTGCTGAAACGGCGCATCCGGCGCAACCAATTCGGTCGTATCGGTATTGATACTCAAATGGCTGGCCGTGTATTGCCATGCGAAAAAAACAAGCAAGGCGGCGCTTAACAGCAACACGACGGAATGGTTGAGACTCCAACTCCCCCACCGGGCAAGCAGGTCATGGGTACGGCTTTTTGGTGACATAACGATAAATTAGATTGGTATGGTAAGAATACGATGGCCGGGCAGTTCCATGTAGGGCGCGCCGCGCGCGCCTACCTCATCAAGACGACTCAAACGCCAAGCCGTCAACCCGCTGAAAGCCTCTGGGCAAACTGCTGCCGCGTTTGGCGCGGTTGCCGGAATACTGCACTATGTCGGCGGCTTTCAGCGTTAAAAACTGCTTGCCCGACAACACCTTTAATGGCGTGTTTTCGGGCATTACCACAACGGCAACGATAGCATCCTTGCCGCCGGACAGGTCGGCCGCCGTCATCTGGATCAGTTTATTGCCCTTACCCCGCGCCAATGCTGGCAATTCCTGCACCGGGAAAATCAACAAACGGCCTTGCAAGGTAACGACAGCAAGCAGGTCGGAGTCGTTTTGCACCGGCATGGGCCTTAGCAATTTTGCGTTATCGGCTAGCGTAATCACTAACTTCCCCGCCTTGTTCTTGGTCAGCAAGTCCTTTAACTGGACCCTGAAACCGTAACCGTGATGGCTGGCCAGCACAACCCAGTCATCAGGGTTCCCGGCAAGCAGGTGCGTGAATACCGCCCCTGCCGGAGGATTGAGCCGTGCCGTCAGCGGCTCGCCCTGGGTCCTCGCGGACGGCAAATCATGCGCCGAGGTGCTGTAAGCGCGGCCGGTCGAATCGAAGATATAAACCGGCTGCGTCGAGCGGCATTTGACGGCGTCGATAAAACCGTCGCCGGAACGGTAACTCAGACTGGCGACATCAATATCATGGCCTTTCGCCGCCCTGATCCAGCCTTTTTCCGACAAAATAACGGTGAGCGGCTCATTGCTGATCAATGCCGTCGTCGCCAAGGCTTGCGCGGCGTCCCTCGCAACCAGCGGCGAACGGCGGTCATCGCCGTATTTTTCCGCATCGCTGGCGATTTCATCGCGGATCAAGCGGTTTAGCAATGACTTTGAAGCGAGGATTTTCTGCAACTCGGCGCGCTCGATTTCCAGCGCATCCTGCTCGCCGCGAATCTTGATTTCTTCGAGCTTGGCAAGATGCCTTAATTTCAATTCGAGTATCGCTTCCGCCTGCAGGTCGCTGATGCCGAAGCGCTCCATCAGCACGGGCTTGGGATGGTCTTCGTTGCGGATAATCGCAATCACTTCATCGATATTAAGGTACGCGATCAGCAAGCCGTCCAGGATATGCAGGCGCGCCAGCACTTTATCGAGCCGGTACTGTAAACGGCGGCGCACGGTTTCGGTACGAAAGCCCAGCCATTCCACCAGAATCTCGCGCAAGCCTTTGACCTTAGGCCTGCCGTCCATGCCTATCATATTCAGGTTGACGCGGTAGCTTTTCTCCAAATCCGTCGTTGCAAACAAATGCGACATCACCGCTTCGACATCGAGGCGTTTGGATTTAGGGATAATTAACAAGCGGGTAGGATTTTCATGATCCGATTCATCGCGCAAATCCTCGATCATCGGCAATTTTTTCGCGAGCATTTGCGCTGCAATCTGCTCCATCAATTTAGCGCCGGAAACCTGGTGCGGCAACGCGGTAATGACGATCACGCCCTCTTCCAGCTCATATTTGGCGCGCATTTTTATCGAGCCGCCGCCGCTGATGTAGATTTTTTGTATATCCTCGGCAGGTGTAACAATTTCCGCATCGGTAGGGTAATCCGGCCCCTTGATATGCGCAAACAGCGCATCCAGGCCGCTGTCAGGCTCATCCAGCAACTGGATGCAGGCCTTGGCGACTTCCCTGAGATTATGCGGCGGAATGTCGGTCGCCATGCCGACGGCAATGCCCATCGTGCCGTTCAGCAGGATATTCGGCAATCTGGCCGGCAACAGCTCAGGCTCTTTCAAGGTGCCGTCGAAATTATCTGACCATTCAACGGTGCCTTGCCCCAGCTCATTCAACAAGGTTTGCGCATAAGCCGTCAAGCGCGATTCGGTATAACGCATCGCGGCAAAAGACTTGGGATCATCCGGCGAGCCCCAGTTACCCTGCCCGTCAATCAACGGATAACGGTACGAAAACGGCTGGGCCATCAATACCATCGCCTCGTAACAGGCGGAATCGCCGTGCGGATGGTATTTACCCAGCACATCACCGACCGTCCTGGCCGATTTTTTATACTTCGCCAATGCACTCAGGCCCAGCTCGGACATCGCATACACAATGCGCCGCTGCACCGGCTTCAAGCCATCGGCTATATGCGGCAATGCGCGGTCGAGAATAACGTACATCGAATAATCCAGGTACGCTTTCTCGGCAAAATCCTTTAACGGCAGTTGTTCAAAATTCTCTGCTAATCCCACTTAAAATTCATCCTCTATATCAACCTGCAACGCACGGCTTTTTTCCAGACTTTCCTGGCGCAATTGTTTGCGCATTTCCGCGGCGGCGAACAGTTTTTTCTCCGCTTCGGTCTCCAGTTGCAAACGCGGCACTTCAACGGATTTGCCGTTCTCATCAATCGCGACCATCGTAAAATAACAGGAGGTCGTGTACCTTTTTTCATACGTGCGCAAATGCTCGGCAACCACTTTCACGCCGATTTCCATAGACGAGCGGCCGACATGATTAACGCGCGCATAAAAAGTCACCAGCTCGCCGACATTCACCTGTTGCTTGAAGAAAACCTGGTCCAACGCCGCGGTCACGACATAATTCTTGCAATATTTCGCCGCACACGCATAAGCCGCCTGGTCCAGCAATTTCAATAGA
>SCST01000833.1 GCA_004299465.1 Methylovulum sp.
CGCGATTTCGGGATGCTTTGCATTTTCACTACGCAAAAAGCGCTTCGTGAAAACGCCCAGCCCTATCGCTTCTGGGGACTACTCGACTTCCTGTCTCGTAGCGAAAGCTCAAACTCTAACGCATTATGATTGTGCCAACAAGACGTAACGTAATAGGTGCCTAACGTTACGGTAAGGGGCGCGCCGCTAACGAAAGCAAAACGAAGCCACCGAACCTTGATAAAAACCAAACCTTCAAAACCGCCACCGGGCGGCGCGTCCCTTTGACCGACTTGTTGGGCCAAGCAATACCTGCGAAAGCCCAGCCACCACCCAACAAAACAAACCGGTTTGCGTCGAAGTGCGGCGAATGTCAAACCCAACGATGGCCGGACTTTAACACCGGAGCTAAAACCGGGCAAGCTGAAAAAAAACGGCAGACAGCAGGCAGAGACTGAGACCACAAAACGTGCAACGCCAAACCTGAAACAGACCGAAAAGCACAGCCAAACCCGATTTGCAGGCAGAAGCGGCAAGGACGAAAACACACACCACCAGCCGCAGCAAAAGCCCAAGTCTGACAAAACGCCAACCCCAAACAGCCAGTAACCGCCAAAGTGGGCAGAAAGCACAGCCTGACAAAAGCGAAACCTTGCCAGCGATGTATACGGGCAACCCGGCACCAACGCCCACACTAAACCGAGGCCAGAAAACACCGCAACAAAGGCCAAGAGTTGCCGCCAGAGCTACAGGTAAGCGCCGAAAGCAGCAAGGCCAAACCTAGACCGAGTTTTAGAGAGCAAAGGAAACTAAGCGCTAAACCCGCCAAGCTTGGCAAACAAAGCAGCCAACGGAGCAAACCGAAACCCCAACCAAACCAGGCAACAGCCAAAACAAAACGAGGATTGGATAACGGAAGCCCGAACCGAACCAAAAAACTGTCCGCAACCACCGAAGCGCACGAAGGCAAACCGAAACTTGGCCTCCAGCCCTGACCGCCCAACGTTACGGCGCGCCGCTAACGGAAGCGAAACGAAGCCGCCAAACCTTGATAAAAACCGAACTTCAAAACCGCCACCGGGCGGCGCGTCCCTTTGACCGACTTGTTGGGCTAAGCGTTTAACTTGAGCCCACAAGCCCCGAAGCCCTGCGGTGTAAAGCCTTAACCACCGCAAAGCCGGGGCAATGCAGGTGCCGCCTGCACCCTAAAAGCCCAAACGATAGCCAGACAGCCTCAGCAAACCGCACTGCGCCAAACACCCCGCCGCCCAACAAGGCCAGCGGCTTACCTCGGCTGCGGCACACTCATGCCGGATAAGCACGACCCACTTGCCCCGCAGACGGGGTAAACGCAGGCCGCCACGCGGTGTTCGGTGCGGAAACCACCGCTGATGCCAAAGCCGGCAACGGACACTTGGGCTATAAAACTCCCAGCGCTCCCCCAACCTTAAAATCAAACGGGAGCCTGAAACAAACCCAAAAAC
>SCST01000894.1 GCA_004299465.1 Methylovulum sp.
AAAAAAAAGGGCGCAATCTATGCGCCCTTCGTTTTATACGACTTCGACTAAGCGTTTAACCCAGCAATTCCTTAACCTTAGCCATAATGCCAAGCGGGTCTAAGCCTTGGTGCGGGAATTGTTCCCACAGGCCGCCGCAGCCTTCTTTATGTGTGCCGATATGGGCGAATTTCGGCGTCAGGCCGCGTTCCAGCAACCAGGAACCGTAGCGGCTGCCCAGGCCGGTTTTGCGGTTGAACGATTCAACGACCAGCACCATCGGTGAGCTGCCGACTTTTTGCAGCATGTCCTCATCGATAACGTTCAATGTGGGTTTGTTGATCAGGCCGACATCGATGCCTTCCTGTTTCAAACGCTCCACGGCATCCAATGCGCGATATAACGATTCGCCGAAAGCGACGATATAGCCTTGCGTGCCTTCGCGGATGACTTCGTCTTTACCTGGGACGAATTTATAATCGCCGCCGAAGAATTCGGCACCGTTTTCGTCCAGGATCATCGGCACTTTGGAACGGGTTGAGAACACGAAACGCAGGCCCGGATCAAAGAAGATGCTGTCAACGCAGGCTTTCATTTGGTTAGGGTCGGCCGGGAAATACAGGTTGGTGGCGTAACCGTCGCTCAAGCCATTGTCGGCGAACATGTTGTTCAGGCCGAAATGGCAGGTGTTGTCGGCCATGTCGTCGATACCGGAATGCGAGTAGTGGCTCAGCACATTGGAGTTGTTCAGGCGCGCCATCGTGATTTCGGAAATAGTCATTTCCAAGAACGCGCTGAACGTGCCGAAAACGCCTTGTTTGCCCGCTGCCATGCCGAAACCGGCCGCCGCCGAGAAGTTGCCGCGCTCCATGATGCCGGAGGAGATGAAAATTTCAGGGTAGGCGTCGTGGATTTTTTTCAGGCCGCAAGAGCCTTCCAGGTCGGAGTCGATTACGCGGACTTTTTCGACGCG
>SCST01000388.1 GCA_004299465.1 Methylovulum sp.
TCTTTGCGTATGCGGCTTTGGTCTTCACCGAAAGACATGTCCAGTACCCAATGTAGCTGGTTTTCTATACCCTTTATGCCCCAGAGGGTACAGTGCAAACGCACGGCGGCCAATATCTCTTTTAAACTGTAAAACCGTAAACATGAGTGTGCGAAGCCTATATTGGCCTGCCGATAAAAACCGCCGGTTATTCCGTAGCACCCGACAATTCCAGGAAATCAATCACATTCATCTTGATCGCGAGCCGGGTCAATTCTATATCGCTGGCAACGCCGAGTTTGCGCTTGATTAGGTAATGGCAGTTCAACACGGTCTTGGTGCTGATATTGAGGGTTTGCGCGATAGCCTCGGGCGTCCTGGCTTCAACCAGCAGGCGCAGGATCTCGAATTCCCTGGCAGTCAATGCTTCCAGGGCATTGCGGTCGCTGCCCAGCTTTTCCAGCGCCAGCGCCTGGGCTATGTCGGCGCTCAGCGCAGGGCGGCGCTGGTAAACCTCATAAATAGCGCGAACTAGGACCTCGGGCGCGCTGCTTTTCGTGACATAGCCGAGTGCGCCTGCGCGCATTGCCTGTACGGCAAAACTCGGGTGCTGGTGCATGCTGAACACCAGTATCCTCGCATCGGCGCTACGCTGCTTCATGCGCGCAATCGTCGCCAGGCCGCTTGGTCCCGGCAAGGAAAGATCCATGATGACGACATCGGGCGCGTAGGCCTTGAACAACGTATAAGCCTCGGCGCCGTCCGCTGCTTCGGCGATGACCTTCAGCCCGGGTTGTTTTTGCAATAACGAGCGGTAACCTTCGCGGACGATGGCGTGGTCATCGACAAGCAGGATGTTAATGCTTGCTGGCGCTTTCATTGCAACACCTCGGCAGGCCGAATCGGCAACTGTATCTGGATTATCAAGCCGTGCGGCTCAGCGATTGTAAGGTTCATCCGGCCCGCCAGCGCCATGATGCGTTCGCGTATGCCGGGCAAGCCGATGCCGCAATTTTTCGCAAACGGCAGTTGGCTGGCGACGCCGTCATCTTCGATAATCAGCATCAGCGAGTCCGCTGAACGGGTCAGCGTGACGGTGACATTAGCCGCGTTCGCATGTTTTGCGGCATTGGTGAGGCATTCCTGGACGATGCGAAACACCGTGACCGGCAGCGGTTCGGGTAATTGTTCGCAAGCGCCGTCAATGATGAGTCGATACCGGGTTTTACCGCCGCAGTGTACATTCCAGTTTGCCGTCAGGCTGTTCAGGTTTGCGGCAAGGCCCGGCTCGCCGCTTTCGAAAGGGCGCAAGCGCAATAACAGCCCGCGCACGCCGGCCATGATGTGCCCGGTAATCCGCGTGATCTGCCGGGCTTCAGGGACCAGCGCCGGGCAGTCCTGCTCCGCGCTTTGCGTTATCGATGCGGCGACGGCGCTGATCGCCGCGAGGCATTGGCCGAATTCATCGTGCAATTCCCGCGCTAGATAACGGCGCTCTTCTTCCTGTACTGTCATCAGCCTGACGGCCAGCTTGCCGCGCTCGGCAAGCAACTGCTCTTGGGCGACCGCCAGCCGGTTAATCGCTGTTGCGGTTAGCTGCCATTCGGCGACCTCGAAATTTGGCAGGCGTACCGACAAATCTCCTGTTGCCATGCGCGCCAATCCGTCAACAATAAGGCGTGCCGGGCGCAAGATGCGGCTGATACTGAGATAAACCAGTACGCAAATCGCCGGAACGGTGACGGCGGAAAATCCGATCAGGTTTTGGATATTATTCCAGGCGTCGGCCATTTCCATCTCGGCGCTGGGCGCGATGACCAGCGCACCATAGCGGCGACCGTTAAACACAATTTGCCGCCACACGTCGAGACCCGGATTAAAAACCAGGCGGTAAGCGCTTGCAAAGGCATCAGGCCAGGTTGGGGCCGATACGCTTGAGCCGTTGCAAAGACTGCGCACCGGCTCATTGTTTACCGATAAAAAACGCACGCACAAGCCGGGTACGCTGCCGGTTTGCTTCCATAAATCAAAATCGGGAAAGCGTTGTATCTCGCCGGAACCGGCGTCGATACGCCATAGTTGCATGATCAGCTGCCTGCTCAGCGAATCGGCGCTTATCACGGCTTGCTGCCTTGCTTGCCGGTCGGTTTGATAAAGCACATAAGCCGCCGTTGCGATCAGGCACGCAACAGCAATCAGGACGATGCGGAACAGCAGGTGGAATTTCAGGTTCATGGCAGGCCACTAGGGTTTTACTTCGCGTCATTCTAAGCGCCGGGCTTCCGTATGAAAAGCCGCTCCCTGAAACACGGGCAATTTGCCCGTGTTTTTCGGGCAAATATCGGCATACGGACGGCTGCCGGCCCGTTAAGCTATGGCCTGTCAATAATATTTAGCCAGGAGATATAGCGATGATTGAATACGTGAATGTAACTAAAACATTATCGGTCGGCAGCGATAAAGTCTGGGCGGCGATCAGTGCGATCGGCGGCCTGGATCAGTGGTTCCCGATCATTGCGGAATGTTGTGTCAGCGGTGAAGGCGTCGGCGCGGTGCGCATCATGAAGCTGGCCGACGGGTCTGAAATCAATGACCGCATCGAAGAAATCAACGATGCGGAAAAACGCTTTCGCTATACGCGGACGGCTTGCCCGTTTCCTGTCAGCCGTTATCTCGGCACCGTGGCGGTGCGCGATGATAACGGCGGGACGTCGGTGTCATGGACGATAGAAATGGATGTCGCCGCGGAAGACCGTGACGGGCTGGTTGCTTTGATAACCAGCGCATTGTCGGACGGCATTGACGGGCTTGGACAGCACCTGATGGCGGGCAGCCTTTGACTTAAGCCAACAATCAACATCATTGTATGGAGACCGAGACGATGAAATATTATTTTTTACCCGGATTGCTTGTTATTTTGCTGTTGCTGAGCGGACCAAGCGGTGCGGGTACGCCTATCGCCGTTTTAGATTTTGAATTAAACGACATCACCTCATTGCCGAATACGCCGGCAGAGCGCATCCGCACTGCATCGATCAAGCCTTTGCTTGAAGAGGCGCTGGCCCAACGCGGCGCTTATCAAATCATCCCAATCAGCCCCGCCGCGCAAGAAATGGCTAATTCAGGCTTCGGCTATTTGTTCCGCTTTGATGAACAAGCCGTAAAACTGGGCGAGCAGTCGGGAGCCGATTGGGTGATTGTGAGCCAACACAGCAAGCCCAGCTTTTTGTTTTCATATCTGATGGCGCATTTAATCGATGTCAAGGCAAAAAAACGCGTGGCTGATTTTGATATTGAACTTAAAGGCAATCACGAGATCGTGACCCGGCATGCCGTGAAGAGGCTGGCGGGGAAAATTGATGGCGTGATTAGCGGTAATGATAAAAACCGCTGACCTGAAAATAGCTTATAAAATACACATCGCTTCCAGGCTCCAGCGTCACGCAACACTGGAGCGTTATTGCCCACAGTTAAGAATTTAAAAAAATATAAATCAAGGTTCTATATGTGTTTTAGGGTCTTTTCAGCCCAGCTCTCAAAGATTAAGAAATAGGGGAACAAAAAGATGGTTAGGGTTATAAACCTGTGGATACTGGAGTACAAACCTAGGTTTGTACTCCAATGAAAAGGCAGTTAGAGCCTAAATCGCCCCCCTTTCTTTCAAAAAGTCCCTGAAACCCATATTGAGCCTAAATCAATATATTGCACATATGTCGGGTTTACGGCGTTTGCACGCTTTCGTATCTTTAAACAGGCCCTCATGTCAGCAGGCGTGTTTAACGCGCAGTACCCAGGTTGCGCATTTGCCTCAGTATCCACTGCTGCCGCCTGACCAGGTAATTCGAAGGCTGCGCTGCTTTCAGGCGTATCGGGTTGGGCAGTGTTGCGGCCAGCATTGCGCTTTGGGAACGGCTCAGGCGCTTGGCGGGAATACCGAAATAATGCCGGCTTGCCGCCTCGATGCCGAACAGGTGGTCGCCGAATTCGGCTATGTTCAAGTATATCTCCAATATCCGTTCCTTATCCCATAGCAACTCAAGCAAAACGGTAAACCAGGCTTCCAGGCCCTTGCGGATAAAGCTTTTCGATGGCGTTAAAAACAGGTTTTTGGCCGTCTGCTGGGAAATGGTGCTGGCACCCCGCAAGTGTCCGCCGTTGCTGTAGACCGTGAGGGAGGATTGTATTGACTTGATATCAAAGCCGTAATGCTGAAAAAACTGCTGGTCTTCCCCGGCGATTACGGCTTGAGCCGCATAAGGCGAGATGTCGTCCGAGCTGACCCAGTGATAGTCGATGGCCTGGAAGGGCCGGTTATCGGTTATATCTTCAATATGCCGGTAGAGCATAAAAACAGACGTAGGCGGCGGTAGCCAGCGTAATAGGGCGCATGCCACGATCGACGAACCCACGGTGATGAATAGAATATTGCGCAGCAGGGTGCGTATTGGCAGTAAGTTAGGCAATGGACCGGGCAGGGCTGTTATGGGGCTAAATGGGCTTTGTTGGTGTTTGCAATGGCGCGCCGCGCCATACGCATCAGGTGGCTTGGCATGAGCTGAATAGTTACGGTCAATCAAGGTGCGGTATAGGATAAAGCTTTTGTGTAGTCGTGAACATGTTCGGACAGGTTTTTTTTGCAATCGCTGCAGGCATCGCTGACGCGGGGTTCAGTTTGCCAGCCGCCGCCTAG
>SCST01000043.1 GCA_004299465.1 Methylovulum sp.
CCGAAAGTCTCCAAAAAACCGGAAAAATCCAAACCGGTTACACAGATTGGTCACGCCCATGGTGAACTCAATTTAAGCAACTTCGAACGGTTCTAGGAGCGCATCATGGGAGCCATCGCAACAACAAGCACGCAATTGGCGAACGTGTCGACGGAGAACCCGCTCGCCGACGCCGGCCAATACCTCACCTTCGTACTGGGTGGGGAGATATACGCCTTGGGGATTTTAAATATTAAGGAAATCATCGACTACGGCCACCTGACCGAAGTGCCGATGATGCCGCCTTTCATACGCGGCGTTATCAACTTACGCGGCAGCGTGGTGCCGGTGGTTGATCTGTCGGCGCGCTTCGGCAAGGGTTGCACCCAGATTGCCAAACGCACCGGTATCGTCATCGTCGAAACCGGTAACGAGGGCGAAGACAACGACCGGCAAGACATCGGCATTATCGTCGATGCAGTCAACGAAGTTGTCGATATAAGCCAACAGGATATCGAACCGCCACCCAGTTTCGGCACCGGCATTCGGCCTGATTTCATCAGCGGCATGGCCAAACGAAACGGCCGCTTCATTATCCTGCTGAATGTGAATTGCGTACTATCGGTGGATGAGATGGCCGCTTTAGGTAAAGCGGCTGGAGGACGTTTGGAACATGACGGTAACTAATCCGGAAGGCAAGATACATTTCCACGAATCGGCGGTATTGGGAAAGCCTTGAATATTTCGCCGCTTAGGCTACGCCTCGGCAGCGGGATGAATTTTATTAGTCAACCGACTTGTAAAATGATAATTTACAGCTATCCTCTAATCCATTAAGCAATATTAATGACTGTTGATAATAATTTGATTATTCGCACAAGTGAAAATATAACGGAATCGCCTATAAAGCAGGTCCGTTTTTTTTCGTTACAGGATATAGACCTGCTCTGGAGTCCAGAGACATTGGTTTATACAGATTTCCTAGAAAAACTGGTATTCCGGATTGCCAGAAAGCCTAAACATCTTACTACCCATATCCAGCGGGTCTATTATTGTTTTCATGCGAATTTGAACGAACAGCTTTTTGCTGCTATTGTTGACTTTTTGTTTGTCTTAAACAAACGAGGTCAAGCCATTAGTTGGAGAATAATAATGGGTGCAAAATCCCGGCTCAATGCTGATCAATTTGACGCACTCAAAAATTATTTGAAAGATGAGCATGCCGATGCCAGTTTGCTGCCTGGTAACCGGTACTCAATCTTTACCAGGGGGCTGCTGGGTGTTAACGATATGGTGCGGCAGCTTAAAAAGCAGGAACAACCTGTCTATGACCCTTTAGAGTTGGCGCGTGATCATATTGAATACAGCCAATTAGAGGAGGCAAAGCTCGTGCTTGAAAAAGCTGTTTTAGAACAGCCGGCGAGACTGGATATTCAGCATGAATTATTAGACCTTTATCAATCAACGCGTGACTCAACAGGATTCAGTCAAATGTTGGCGGAATTGACCCGGTCAGGGGTTAAGACGATTGATGAATGGACTCAACTAAATAATTATTTTAAAGGCCGAAACAGCAATGGATAAAAATAAAAGTCCATTAAAAGTTGCATTGCATGGGATGGATGGACGCAGCTATAAAATGATGACCATGTATTTGCAGGGTCCATGCAAGGGAGCTGCGATGGTTGTTAATGAAAACAATGCAGAGTGCGATATTTTTGATGTCGATGTCCTCAATGGGCAAAAGTTACTTGCTGAATATCAGGAAAAGAAATCGCAAAGACCGATCATTGTATTATCACTGAATGATCATAAGCTGGAAAATGTGCTGACTGTCAAAAAGCCGGTAAAAACTGATGATATGCTGTCGGTATTGTCCAAGGCTAAAGCATTAACGGTTGCCAACATAAAAGAGGCCGCAAGTCAGGCCGCTCCTTCGCTTAGCCGTAATGATAATGCCGTGCAGGCGTCAGTAACGGCTAAAGCCGAAAACATTGCCGAGCCGGTACAGGAAGAGCAAAAGCTTAAAAAATTCGTTCTTAATACCGACGAACAGAAAAAAACATCTAAACACCAGGCTGCGATGCAGCTCAATGAAAAAGGTTTTGGCGCCTTTATAGGCAGTGTTCCCGGTATCGATGTCAATGATCAGAAACAATTTGATAAAGCGCATTATAATCCGAAAGAATATTTTCAAGGTTATGTTGATTCTGCGTTTAAGGTGAGCCGGGCGAAAGGGCAAATAAGACAATTGAACTCAGGCTGGAATCCGCTGATTATCTTTCCTCAAAGCGACGAGGTATGGCTTGATGTCGATGAAAGTCAACTCAGGGCATTTTCAGGATTGGCTATCAATAATACCTTGGGTTCAAAAATGTCTATAACGCCATTAAGCCAGGAAGCCTCGGCGATGGATAGAACCTTAGAAAGATTTTACAGCATGGATGCGTTTCTGTGGAAAGTGGCCTGCTGGGCATCAAAAGGGCGCTATCCAGTGAATATAGACATTAACCAACCGGTTTACCTGAGAAATTGGCCTAATTTTACACGTCTCTTAGTGACGCCCCACACGATGCGTATTTCGGCACTGTTGATCCAAGGGCCAAGAACTTTACCCAATATTGCAGAGGTTCTTGATATTAAGCCACAGTATGTCTTTGTATTTATCAGTGCGGCCTGCTCATTAGGCTTGGCCGGTCAAGTGAAAAGAGAAGCCGATGTGTTAGTGCAGTCACCTGAAATTAAATCAAACAAAAACCAAGGCTTGCTGAGTCGGATTCTCAGCGTATTGCGTGGCAAGAAAGCATAGCGGAATAAATATACCATGAGTCAATATAAAATTATTTTTACCGGACCAGTTGGGGCTGGGAAAACGACAGCGATCAATTCCATCAGTGACTTACCACCGATAAAAACAGATGCTTCCGCAAGTGACATGACCAAGTTCAGAAAGGCCTCGACAACGGTTGCGATGGATTATGGGGTTATGAATTTACCTGGCGGAGAGAAGCTTCATCTCTATGGCACACCGGGGCAGGAACGTTTTGATTTTATGTGGGAT
>SCST01000044.1 GCA_004299465.1 Methylovulum sp.
AACAAACAGTTTTTTGGGCACGCAACCGACATTGACGCAGGTGCCTCCTAAATAACGGTTTTCGGCAATAGCAACCCGGACACCCATTCCAGCAGCCATACGGGCCGCGCGAACACCGCCGGAGCCTGCGCCTATGACAAATAAGTCGTAATCGTAATGAATCATCTGCGTTTCTGTTATGGATTTATAAACAAAATGTTTAGTAAACCGGGCCTGCGACTCACTTCCGGCCTAAATAGCGGGTTTACTGTTGTTTTAAGTATTCGAGCATCGTATCAGCGTCGCTGACGGTAAAAGGGTCATCCGGGCAATTATCCGATTTTCCAGGTTCGCTGAACACTTTGATGATGGTTTTATCATCGACCAGCATGGCATAACGCCATGAGCGATAACCGAATCCCAGATTTTCCTTTTTGACCAGCATGCCCATGCCCCGAGTAAAATCGGCATTGCCGTCCGGCAACATTTTGACCTGCTTGATACCCAGATGCTTGCCCCACTGGAACAGGGTAAATGCATCGTTGACGCTTAAGCAGTAAACGTCATCAACGCCCTGGTCGATGATTGCCTGATATTTTGCTTCAAAGCCCGGCAAATGCTTGCTTGAACAAGTGGGTGTAAATGCGCCCGGCAGCGCGAGTACCACGATTTTTTTTCCTTTGAAAATATCATCAGTGCTGACATCCTGCCAACGGAAAGGATTGTCGCCGCCGATACTTTCGTCGCGGACACGGGTTTTGAATACTACGTTGGGTACAGTTAAGGACATATATTTCTCCTGTTTTTAATAATGAGTGATCGGTTTGTTGGTGAACAGGTCATTGCGTAACTCTTTATCGAATCACGGGTCTTTGCGGCATACCTATTTCAACGTCATCGCACATGTTCTTTTTCTTCATAGCGGTTATATGCGACTATGGCTTTTAGTTCAGTTTCTTTACAAGCATCGAGTCGCTGGTTTAGCTGGTTTATATCAGTCGACCGCTTCCTGTCTTGCCGTCAGCGAACTGAACAACCATACGCTAAAGCTGGTGAGTTCGTATCATCGACTAAAATCCAGATACAAGTTCGTATATCGGTCATCGTTTAGGCTTGCTGACTTCATGGCCAATGAGGCCACCTCCGACTGCCCCTCCGATGGTGCCGAGCGCGCTACCACCGGTAATAGCCGCGCCTCCGAGGGCGCCGGCACCGGCACCGATAGCGGTGTTTCTGTCTTGCGCCGACATGCCGGCACAACCGGCCAGGCTGAGGAGTATTGCTGCGAATACTGCATTAATCAGGACGTTCTTCATTGTTTTCATGGCATTATCTCGTTGTTAAATTATGTTTCCGGTGCTCCGTACCGATCAAATAAGGCTTGCCAAAGCATACCTTCGTTTGATGCAGACAGTAAGACGCTTGAGCTTGCGCCATCGTGCATTGCCACGATGTCAACATCGCCTCCATATTAGTTGAAAAAGCGCTTCGCCGTCTGTCTGTTGACGCACATAACTGATATTCAGCACGACTGCTTTACATTAAAATCCCAGCATTGGATTGCACCCCGTCACGGATACATTAAATATCCAGTCCTTCCCTTGTTATTTGAATCCCAAAAAACCATGAATCCGCACTATAAATCTATCGTTCTCATCATTATCGCAACAGGATTAACCGGCTGTTCAAGCTTCGGCAAAGGCATGGCGGAAGCACTTATTGAAAAACAGCAAGCGGCAGATACTCGGATATGTGAAATCTGGGGCAAGCCGTTTACCGGAATTGCACCCTTTCTCAACAATAAGCTGGGCAAAATGAAAGTGCTTATGGTGCATGGGGTGGGTATCCATCCACCGGGGTATTCCACCCAATTTTTAGAAAAGCTGGCTAAAGAGCTGGATTTATCGGTGATGTCAAAACACTACAAAAATATCACCCTGACTAATCGACAAGATAGCTCCAAAAACCTGGGTAACTTGAGAATTTCCCGTTTACTGAGCAAAGACAGAAGCAAAGAATTGATGTTTTATGAACTAAGCTGGTCTGTTATTACCGCTAAAGAAAAAGAAGTGCTTGATTATGATAATTCCGGCGAATACTCCTTTCGCAGGGCTGAAGTCAATAATTTGCTGAAAAAATTCTCCAATGATACGGCGCCCGATCCTATTATTTATCTGGGGGAAAGCAGGGAGGATATCCTGGTTTCATTCGCCCAGGCGTTTTGCTGGATGGCCAAAAGCAATTGGCAAAACCTGCCTGATGACGTAGTACAGGCCTGCTCGCTCAATGATGATGCAGTAGCCAAAAATCTTCTTGTCGATCAATACGCGGTTGTTTCACATAGTCTTGGCAGCCGCATCACCATTGACGGCATGCAACGCATCGCTACCTTGATGAAGCAGCGGGATGCCGATTTTTCAGGGGCG
>SCST01000389.1 GCA_004299465.1 Methylovulum sp.
GCAGCCGACCCGATTCATGCCGTCATTCCAGTCGCCGCTCCCGATCAGCGGCAGGCCGTGCGCGCCCGTTTCCAGGCTCAGGTCCAGCGCACGGGCGCAATGCTCGAAAAGGCTCGCTTGCTGCAGGGATGGGGTAGGCTCGTAATAAACATCATCCTGTTCCGCCACTAGCGCCGCCCCTTCCAGAAACGGCACCGGCTCGTCGAGTACACCGGTATCGCCGCTGACCTTGATATAGTGCAATACGGTGTATGGCAGCCAGACACGGTCGTCGGAAAAACGGGTGCGCACGCCACGACCGGAGGGTGGATGCCACCAGTGTTGCACATCACCTTCAACAAACTGGCGTGCCGCGGCGCGAAGCAGGTGAGCGCGAGTCAGGTCGGGCCGGGTAACGACCAGCGCCATGCCGTCCTGCAATTGATCGCGGAAGCCGAACGCTCCGCCCACCTGGTAAAAACCGGCCCTGGCCCATAGGCGGCAACTCAGGGTTTGATACAGCAGCCAGCGGTTCAACAGAATATCGAGTTCCCGGTCCGGCGTTTTCACCTGGACCTTGGCTAGCACCTGCTCCCACGACTGCTTCACGTCAGTCAGTGTTATTGCCGTTTCGGTTGCCCGATAACGCTGCACCAATTCGCACGCCTGGGCGCGATCGTTGCCTTGCCCCAGCAGGAAGACGATCTCGGTGCGTCCGTTAGGCGCAAGCTCGATCACCGTCTGCAATGCAGCGCAAGGGTCCAGCCCCGCGCCGACGCGGTTTTTCAGCGTATTGGAATCCAGCAGCCCCGCCGGTGCATCCAGGCTCCCGTTGCGACCGATGAATTCAGCCCGGTCCCCGGTCCATCCGGTCTGCCGGCCGGCGAGATCGGCGAAGGCGATACGCCGGCCGAATTCCACGTCCCAGGGGTTGTAAGCGAACAGGGCGCCCGTTTCCGGGTCAAGTTCGGTGATGACATGAGCAGCGGTTACGCTACGCGAGGCACCGAGCACCCATTCGACGTAGGCCGTAATCGATAGCCTGCGGCTACGCCCGGAAACATTCGTCAAGGTCAAAGACGAGATCTTGACCGGATCGTCCGGGCTGACGAATTGCAAAAGCTCGCTGTGAATCCCGTGGGAGATATGCTCAAAACGGCTATAGCCTTGCCCGTGGCGAATCACATAGCTCGCATTGTCAACCCGGATCGGCAGGGCGGTAGGACTCCATAATGCGTTCGTTTCATCGTCACGCAAATAGAATATTTCCCCAGGGGGATCGCTGACCGGGTCGTTCGACCACGGTGTTAACTGGTTTTCGCGGCTGTTACCGCACCAGGTGCAACCGCTGCCCAACTCCGACACCATAAAGCCGAACCCGGCATTGGCGATCACATTGATCCAGGGAGCCGGTGTCCACTGCCCGTTGTCGAGTACGATGACATATTCGCGCCCGTTATCGCTAAAGCCGCCGAGTCCGTTAAAAAATTCAAGCGGCGGGAGCGCCAACGGCGGCGAATAGGCTCCGGGAACGGGTCTGGGCCTGGCCGTAACGAATGCAGCCGCAGGGCGAGGGCGTCTTAACAATTGCTCGGCCAGGGTGCCCCGATTGCTGACGAGCACCGCACGCGCGACAGTTTGCAGCAGTCGCCGCTCTTCTGTTGATAGTTGATCGACTCGCATGACAAAAATTGCACCCTGGTTGCCATGCTCCTGATGGATTGAAAACGCCTGGTTTTCCCGCACCATGCCCTCCAATAGGGCTTGCAAATCCTCAACATAAGACAATTCCTTTTCGTTCAGGATCACAAGATCGACGGCAAGACCTTTCATACGCCAGTATTCGTGGGCGCGCAGCAATTGTTCGACGAGCGCGCGGTCTTCATACTCGGTTACGCGCAGCAAGACGATTGGCCGGTCTCCCGAGATGCCATATCGCCACAACCCGGTGACATTCAGCGTATTCGTCTGCATCAATTTGCCGGCTGAGCGTAGCGAGGGATCGGTATAGAGCAAGCGGTTTGCCAGGTCCTGAAACAGTTGGGCCTCGTCCGGTTTGGTACGCAGATGATGCAGTTGCACATGGGCGTGAGTCCACGCCATAGCGGACACGCGCTCGAACGCTGCGACGTTGCGGTATTTATCGGCCAGCTCTTCCACGGCCTGGCGTGTGGTGGCGACCAGGGTCGTGAACGTCACATGCCGGGTTGCGCCCGCGGCAATGCGAACCCGCGTGCGCAGACTGAATATCGGATCGAGAACGGCTCCGACTGTGTTAGTCAGCGGGCGGCCATCCATCACGGCAATCGGTTCGCGTAGCGTTTGCCCGCGTCCGACAAAGCGGGCCCGGTCGGTTTCGTATTGGAGTCCGTCGTCGGTTCGGCCGTCGGCCAGAACATGGGCCGCCCAGATGTCCGGGTCGCCGGCTGAGCGCCGGCGCCGCTGCGCGATCAGCGCGCGCGCCTGGGCTAGGTACTCGGTCTGGACGAATAGATTGGAAAAAGCAGGATGCGCTATGTCTGCCGGGAAGGGTGCGAGTACGATCTCGGCGTAGGACGTGAGTTCGATTTCCCTGGCGTTAAGCCCATTATTGGTCAGGCTCAGACGGCGGATTTCGGCATCGTCCTCGGGTGAAACGACAATCTCCAGCGTACTGACGATGTCGCTGTCGGTGCGGGTGATACGGATACGGTCTTCAGCAAAGACCACCTCGTAGTCGTCGGGAGGCACTACCGTCGGCTGGTACCCCGCGGACCAAACCTGGCCGTTTGCGACATCGCGCAGATAGATATAACTGCCCCAGGCATCCCGTGTCACGTCTTCGCGCCAGCGCGTCACCGCGAGGTTCTTCCATAAGCTGTAGCCCGATCCGGCGGCGGTGATCATTACCGCGTAACGTCCGTTAGACAAGAGCCGGGTGGACGGGATAAAAGATGTGGGCGAGGGCACGCGCCTGACCGGTGGCTGCACGGATTCCTTGATTTCGGAAAGGTCCAGCAGTACCGGCAGGCTGGCGGTATCCACGCCGGGCGGGATGCGTTCCTGCAGCAACAAGTCGGCCGCCAGGATCAGCGTCGCACGATGAAAGCGATGGCGCATTGCCCCGTTATGCACGACATTGGCGAAAGCCACCAGGGACATGCCCTGGTGATGGGCCATATAGCAGCGCACTATCGCGACACGCCGGCCTTCGGCAAGCCGGATCGGCGTGAAGTCGAGCGCTTCATAGAAGCCGAAGCGGCCCAATGCACCTTCTTTTTCCAGGCGATCGAAGTTTCCCACGGCGGCATGCGGGAAATACATCGCGGCCAGGGCCGTCGCGTAGGGGGCTATCACCAGGTCTTCGCCGAGTCCGCGCTTCATCCCGAGTCCGGGCACGCCAAAAGCGGCATATTGATAAGTAAAGAAGAGGTCGCGGCCGTTAAAAGCCGACTCCGAAACACCCCACGGCACACCGCGTTCCTTGCCGTATTCGATCTGTCGCTTCACGACCTGGCGGCAGGTTTGATCGAGCAGGCTGTAACGCGGGGTAAACATGACCAGGGAAGGCATCAGGTATTCGAACATCGATCCCGACCATGACAGCAACGCCGTGCCGTGCGCCGCGCGCGTCACCCGGCGGCCGAGGTGGAACCAGTGCGTGCCCGGCACATCGCGCTTGGCGATCGCGACGAAACTGGAAAGGCGCGCCTCGGAGGCCAGCAGGTCGTAATAGCTGGGATCGAGCGCGCCTTCCATCACGCGGTACCCGATCGAGAACAAGTGGCATTGGGTATCATAAAGAAAGCTGAAATCCATTTCGTGGAATAAAGTGTCCATCTGTGCCGCCATGTTTTCCAGGCGTTCGGTGAGCGCTTCGGCCTGCTCTTGGGCACTCCGTAACCGTTGCGCCAGCGCTTTCAGTCCATCGGGAGTGGTGGTAGCGCCATCAAACGATGCCTCAAGATCGGCCAAACCCAGCGCATAGCAGCCGGCAAGCTCAGCCAGCCGGGTTTCCAGCGTTAACTGTTTACGGAACGCCGCCGGTTCCGCACCCGCGTCAAGTTGGGCCGCGAAATGAATCCAGGGCATCAGGAGATTCACATCGCGTACATGAGAACGGATGTCATCGCGCAGCAAGGTAACCCATGCCAGCACTTCGTTGTCGCCGGCGTCGCCGCGTTCGGCGCTATAGGCGCGTACCAGGTCATGCAGCGTATCGACATCGAGTGTCAACTGCCGCCATAAACGGCTCCATTCTTCCGGGTCAGCCGGATGGCTGCCGAAAAGTTCCCCGAGGACGCCGCCTTTTTGTCGCAGCTCTTTTAGCGTAACGGTGAGTGTACGCCGGTCATCGGTGATATTTGCGAGCGCGTCCATGAGCAGTTGATGGGTATCGGACAGGCCTGTCAATGCGGCGGATAGCTCTAGCGGCTGCCTCAGCATTTCCCGGCAGCCTTGCGCCAGCGTGAGCAGGTGCCCGGCCAGATTGCCGCTGTCCACGGTCGATACATACCGGGGTTCCAGGATATGCAGGTCGCCGGTATCGTACCAGTTATAAAAATGGCCGTGCAGACGCGGTAATGCGGTGAGTGTCGATAGCGTGGCTTCGAGCCGGTCGGCGGTGTCTATCAACCCGATCCAGCCGAAATCACGGGCGGCGGCGACGGACAACAGATAAAGACCGAAATTGGTCGGTGAACTGCGATGAGCGATAACAGGTTGCGGGTCTTCCTGGAAATTATCCGGCGGCAGGTGGTGTTCCTCAGCCGTTACAAAGGTTGTAAAAAAGCGCCAGATACGTCTTCCGGCTAGGCGCAGCCGCACGCTATCCTGGGGTAACAACAATTCGGCCGGATCCGGTTTGGGCGGCAGGCTCAACGCGCGGGCGACGACCGGTGCCAGCCACCATAACAGCAGGAACGGCGCCGCGACCTTAATGCCTGCCGGATTGAACAGCAACACCACGGCGCCGGCGGCAATGACGACTGTAGACGAGTGACCCAGGGGCCCGATAAGGTTCTTCAGTGCGTGACCTGCCGCGGCCTTTGCCTGCAAAGCGGTAACCCACTTCAGCAATTGCCGCCGGGTAATGAACAGCCGCACCAGGGTGCTGGCGATGGCGTCCATCATCCGCCAGGCGTGTTGCGAGAGCAAGGTCAACTCGACCAGGCTGTTGCTGAACGCCCACAGCACTTTCTCTGCCGCTGCACGCAGATGGACGCCCGGCGAGATGCCGCGACGGGGCAAGCTGAGAACGCTCGTGACCGCCAGCAGCGTGGGCAAGGCCAACGCCGTCAGTACGAAGCCGATCAGCATCAACTGCGGCGCATCCGGGATAGCCCAGCTTGCGACCAATGCGAAGAAAGCGCCGGGGGCCGACAGGGAGCGGCGCAAATTGTCAAGCATCTTCCAGCGCCCGATGACGGGCATACCCTTGCCGCGAGATCCAAAAATCCAGGGTAACAGTTGCCAATCGCCTCTGGCCCAACGGTGCTCCCGCGATGCCGCCACCTCGGTATGGGAAGGGAATTCCTCGAAAAATTCGACATCGCTAACCAGTCCGCAGCGGACATAGACGCTCTCGAACAAGTCATGACTGAGTTGGGTGTTGTCCGGCACGCGTCCGGCCAGCGCCGCTTCGAAACTGTCGACATGATACAGGCCCTTGCCGCTGTATGTGCTCAATGAGAACAAGTCCTGGTAAAGTTCGGATACCGTGCTGGAGTAGGCGTCGGTGCCGGACGCCCCGGCAAAAATCCGGTGGAACATCGAGTGCTCCTGCCGTAACGGCAGGGTCGGCGTTATGCGTGGCTGGAGGATGCCGTAGCCATCGATGACACACCGGCTGTCCTGGTCGAATACCGGACGGTTCAAGGGATGGGCGGCCACACCCACCAGTTGGGAGACGACGCCCATCGGCAATTTCGTATCGGCATCGAGGGTAATGACATAACAGACATCTGGCGGTGCTGTGGCCGTCCGTCCATCTATCGGCAAAAAAGACGTATCGGCGGCGCCGCGCAACAGGCGGTTGAACTCATGGAGCTTGCCGCGTTTGCGTTCCCAGCCCATCCACTTGCCTTCGCCGGGGTTCCACAAACGTTTGCGGTGGAACACAAAAAATCGTTGCCCCCCGTATTTGGCGTTGAGTGCAGTTACCAAAGTAGCGGCCAAGCTCAGCAGCTTGTCGTCGTCCGGCATCGTTTCCAGTTCCGCATCGCTCCAATCGGACAACAGCGCAAAGCGCACCTCGCCGTCCGGGTTGGAAAGATAACGGATCTCCATCTGCTCGACCTGGTCTTTTACCCCGGCTTCGCCGGTGAACAGCGTCGGTACGACGACGAAGGTGCTCAGCGCTTCAGGCACTCCGTCCTTCAGTTCGAGTCGCGGTAAATGACGTGGCGGAAGAGCCGCAATGATAAACCGGTTCACCAGGCCGACAGCGATATCCGATGCCGGGAACACGCCGAACAGCGCGAGCAGGCATAGCGAAAATCCGCTGAGTCCGGCGGCAAGGCTCGCGCTCAAAGGCAGTGTGAGCAACAGCCCGGTCAGCAGGATCAGGCTGCCCACATAAGCGAATCCCGCGTGGGCGACATAGGCGCGCAGCAGGTGCTGTTTTAACGAAGGCCGGTAATCGACTTCCCGTTCGAACGCATAGCGACTAGCGCCGATCAGGTAATAGCCTGGTTCCTGCAGGCGTCCGTCGGTAGCGGACTGCTCGCCGATGCGCTGGGCCTTGGCGATCACCTTGTCCGCAATCTCTACTTCGGAATACGGCGAGCGCCTGGCAAGTTCCTCAATCGCGTGACGGTAACGATCGCGGGTCAGGAAATCCATCGCACCGTAACCGTCGTGAGCGCGCAGGCGTTTGTCCACCAGGCTTGCGTCCTCGACGAACCGGGGCCATTCGAAAGCGGAGATGGCGCGCATGCTGGTGATGATGTTGCGGACCGTCAGGTTATCGGCGATCTGGTCGGCGTGCTCCCGGTGCACGATGTCATCGAGGCTGACACCTTGCTCGACTAGCCAGTCATTCAGGAAATCCAGCGAGAGTGCGACGCCCGAATGGGGATCGTGCAGACGCTGCAATATCTGGACTGCGTAAGCCTGACGCAACGGGGCATCGGGTAATAGCGCTACGGGGAACACCGGGTCCGGCTGATCGCTTCGGGCGGCGATTTGTTCGAGCTGATCGACAAACTCGTCCGCCAACCGACGGCCGGTTTGGGAATGCATAATGCGAACGGCCAGGCGGCGAAGATTATCGACCAGCAATATCCGCAGGGTAATCGGTATCGCCCAGAGTTCGCCGAGCGTGAGCGGTTCAACGTTTTGATAGGCCTCCACGAAGTGCGTCAGCAATTCCGGGGCAAAGCGGCTGTCGGTATGGGCCACCAATGCCCAGACGATACCGTAGACGCGGGGGAAGCCTGCGAGCACGCCTTCGGCCAACTTGGGCAATTCACGGTAATAACTTTCAGGCAAGTCGATGTGGATGTCGCTGACCTGCTCTTCGATCACATGAAAATTATCCAGCAGCCATTCCGCCGCCGGTGTGATCGCGTGTTGCTCGCGCACTTCCCTGGCGATGGCTTTATAGGCTTCAAGCAATGCCAGGGAATTATCATACACCCGCGGGATCAGTTTTCGTCCTTCCTTACGGCTACTGACTTTTTGCGCTTGCGCCAGACTCACCGCATGCTGTGCCAGCCGTTCGGTGCTGAACAACTCGAAGCGGATGGGTTCCTCCCCACCCGGATGCTCGACTCTGACATGCTGTCTTCGTTCTCGCCATTTTGTCATGCTGATTTTCTCCGAACCAAATAAAAATTAAGCGAGTCGCCGGCGGTGACAGATTTGAGTATCCCCGTCACTCAGCGACTCGCTAATGGCGATCCTTGTTTGGCCGGGGTTTCCTGTCGATTGTTCCGACTCAGCCAAGTGAAAGTATTGCCAACAGGGAACAGGCCGGTAAAAGAGAAGAGTAATTTTTGGATGTTTTCAGAACACTTTCACAGTCTCAATAGTAATCCGCAAATGACTCGATGCCCAGTATGCAGTCTGGATCGCCGTTAGCATGGCGATTCAGGCTACCTAATCAGGGCGCATAAACAGAACATAAACAGAATGGTTGGTTTCGCGGTTAGATTATGCCTAATAAGACCAAGACCAGTAAGATGATCAAGACCAACCCGAGTCCTCCGCTGGGGCCATAACCCCATCCCCGGCTATGCGGCCAAGTTGGAATGACTCCAATAAGCATCAGGATAATAATTATGAGTAAGATTGTGCCAAGTGACATGATAGTGCTCCTGTTAGTGAAAGAACGTCAAATTAAAAGCCGTTCTAAAACGGCGTACTGATCCTTGGGATTGCTCCTTCATGTGAGGCTATGGTGCGTTAGCCCCAAGACACCCACGACGATCAAATACACGGCCACAAAATAATTTAAAAACCTCGGTACCAGCAAAATCAATATGCCTATCACAAGAGCCAGTAAGGGTTCGATCGCAATATTCATGGGAAGCCTCCTTAGATAAGAAAAAATAGCTTAGCGGCAGAATCTGGGTCAGACAGGATAGGTACCGAGCATAAGGCCGGCCTTTGGCTCAATTGAATTTGGACGCGACACTGGCCACGCCCGCTCTAAGGTCATCCCAGACGCTATCCACAGTCTCTTTGATGGTCTGCCACGCGTCGCCGCTGGATTCCTCCAACTCTTTTATCTTTTTAGCGGCTTCATGCTGTTTGGCGCGTAATGCATCGAGATCTTCTTCATACCTGAGCTTCACATCAGCTATTGAGTTTTCGGCCTTGGCAGTCAAAAGGTCAATCTGGGCGCTCCACTCTTTCAGTTCAGATGCCAGGCTTTCTATATATTGGTCTTTGGTTTTCATGGATTTGTCCTTGATGTTGATAGCTACTTTCTCGTCGCTTTGTATCAGTCAGTATCGCTTGTCGACATTTTGCCGATGATATCCGGGCAGTGCCTGCTTTGCGGCAAGTCGCCGCATTGAAAAGAAGCTTAGCTTCAACTTTAAGTGTAGTCTGTTCGGTATCGAACATAAGGCAGAGTTGATGTTCTTCAGCTTCCCGGTATTAGGAATTATCCATTTTTACCAAAGCCGCAGCCGATCCAATAACCGCATCGGCCAATATTTTTTTGAAGATTCAACCGTATTGATTTATCCAGGTCGGTTACTAATTACCCTTCTTAAAGTTAAGGCATAACATCCGGCATAATTGCCACGGATAAATACCCCAGGTAAATCATCACCGAATTGCACCAGTCTAAAAACATGGGTAACTATTCAGCCTCTCGCTAAAGCCATAGACTGTAGGGCGCGCCGCGCGCGCCATCAAGGAGCAACACATTACCCCAGTCGGAAAAGGCGCGCATGGCGCACTTCAGGCTGCCTGGTAATAAGCTGAATAGTTACAAACATTGTTTGTCATAGTTATGTCCTACTGCTAGGGATAGAACAGGCAGGAAAATGAAAAGGTTTTGTTTTTTCGCCTCAAAGTTTCATGAGTGCCGGATATTTTTGCCAGGCCTGCCGGGTTTCAAAAATCGGCAGGTCTATACACAGCGGCTTAGTCTATACTGTTCGATACACTGTGAATAATGTTATTTTCAACCAGGAAATGTTACCAAGATGGCCGCTTTTAACGAGATCAATTTGCAAGTCGGTGCAAAATATAGTGGACCGCAAATTGGATGGCTTTCTACGCCGACGATTGTGGGCTTTATTACGCAAACAGGAGA
>SCST01000390.1 GCA_004299465.1 Methylovulum sp.
TGTGTACATAACCCAGGCGTTCTTCGAGATTTAAAATCAGTTCGCCGACGGCCTGGAAGCGGAAATGTCCCGGCTCAATAATCCCGGCATGCACGGGACCTACCGGGATCTCATAAACGCCGGCGCCGTGCGCTTTAATGAAAGGATAGTCCATATCGGGTGGCGTAATGTCTTGCGGCTCGCCTTGCACGAGGAAGTCCTTGCGCAGCGGATAACTGTGCTTGGACCATGCCTGGTGGCGCGTCCATTTGCGGTTATCGGGGTGGCCGGTAAAGCGGATGCCGAACATATCCTGGGTATGCCGTTCGCTACGGTTGGCAGCCGGATAAACCGTGGCCTGCGACGGCAATTCGGGTTTCGCGCCGTCGATAATCGTCCTTAGCACAATATAAACGCCCTGTTTTTCAAAGCAGGCATTGACCTGGAATTCCCCGGCAAGCTGTTCGGCCCAGCCTGCCGACCAGCGCAACTGCTGCCCGCAGGCTAGTTCCGCAAAGCGTTGCCAATGACGGCTTTCGATTTGCCAGACAGCGCTTGACGGCGCATTGTGCTGTGCGACGCTAATGTCCATACTCAGCTGGTTTAAAAAATCTGTCGTCCAGTCGGCCTTCATAACGGTGCGCTCCCTGAAATCAATACGGTTGCCTCGGAAAACCAGTCGGCCAGGAAGCCCGGAATGGCGAGACCCAGCCATAGCACCAAGGCCAGGTGTATCATGACCGGCAATAAATTGGCCTTAACCGGCATCTGGCCTTCTGGCCTGTCGCCATAAACCATCGGCTGTATGTGCCGGAACAAGCCGGCAAACGCGATGCCGATGCCGAGCAACAGCAGCGGTGTCAACCACGGGTAGCTGTGCATCGTCGCGAGCAGCACGAGGAATTCACTGGTAAATACGCCGAATGGCGGGAAGCCTGCAATCGCGACGGTGCCGATCAATAAGCCCCAACCGATTCGCGGTTGGGTCTTGATCAGGCCGCGAATTTTGCTCATATTCTGCGTGCCGGCGACTTGGGCGGCATGGCCGACGGTGACGAAAATGGCGGATTTGGTCAACGAATGCACGGTCATGTGCAGCAAGGCCGCGAAGGTCGCCATCGGCCCGCCGATGCCGAAGGCAAAGGTCATCAAGCCCATGTGTTCAATCGATGAATAACTGAACAGGCGTTTAATGTCTTTTTGCCGGTGTAGGAACAAGGCCGCGACTAAAAACGACAATAATCCGAAGCCCATCATTAAATACCCGGCGATAAGGCTGTGCGTCGCGCCATCGACCAGCATCTTGTTGCGGACGACGGCGTACAGCGCATCATTCAGCAACAGGCCCGATAAGATTGCCGACATCGGCGTCGGGCCTTCGGAATGCGCATCGGGCAACCAGTTATGCAACGGCACCAGGCCGATTTTGGTGCCATAGCCTATCAACAGGAACACAAACGCGATTTCGAGAATTTCCGGGTTCAGTTTATCGGCATTCTCAAACAACACCGACCACAACAGCGCACTGTCGCCGAGATCGCCGATCTGCACGGCGGCGTAATACAGCAGGATCGTGCCGAACAGGGCCTGGGCGATACCGACGCCGCACAGGATAAAATATTTCCACGCCGCCTCTATCGATTCCGGCGTCCGGTAAAGGCTGACCAGCAACACCGTCGCCAAGGTCGCGCCTTCCATCGCCACCCACATGACGCCGATGTTGTTGGTCGTCAACACCAGGTACATCGCCAGCATAAAACCCTGGTACATCGAATAGTACAGCTTCAAGCGCGCGTCATTCAATTTGCCCAGTTCTTTTTCATGCGCCATATAAGGCGACGAAAAAATCGATGTCGTCAGGCCGACAAAAGCCGTCAATACGATCAGGTACACATTGAAGGGATCAACCAGGAAAGCCTTGTGCGCGGACAGCAAGGTTCCGCCGTTCAACACATTGATAGCCAGCCAAAGCGTTGCGAGCAAACTGATGGCATTCAGGCGGATATTGACTAAACCGGTATCGGCTTTGTGTCCGGCAAAGGCAAAAAAGACGATGCCGAATAACGGGATTAGTAACAAGAAATAGGCGGCGATCATTTATCCACCTCGTGCAAGCGGTTTAATAAATCCACATCCAGTGAATCGATACTGGTGCGTATATGCAAAAAGAAAATGCCGAACAACACCGCCGCGACCAAGACGTCGAACGCCACGCCCAATTCGACGACCATCGGCATGCCGTTCGTCGCGACGATAGCGGCGAAAAACAAGCCGTTTTCTATCGACATAAAGCCGACCACATGTGCGATAGCCTGGCGATGCGCGATCATCAGCAGCATGCCCAGCAATACGACCGAAAGGCTGACGGCGAGCGCGTTCAGCATAACGGCTGTCGTGGTATGTACAATGGGATGCAGGACATAATAACTGAACACCATCAGGCTCGCCCCGCCCAGCATAATCGTCGTTTTATTCGTCAAGGTCTGGACGTCGCGGTGCATATTCATTGTTATCACTTCGCGCCTTAACATCCACGGTATGAAGATCACTTTCAGCGCCAGCGTTAATCCGGCGGAAATATATAAATGATGATTGTCCGTGCTATAAGCAACGAGGGCGGTTGTGATCGTCAGCAACAAGCCTTGTAAGCCGAACACAAAAATCATGCGTAATAAACGGCTTTGTCCCAGCATTAAAAATGACGTAAGACCGATCAGTGCAGCCGTCGATAAAATGGCCTGGGTATAAAGATCCATTGTTGAAAGCGTCATTAGTGTGATACCTCGAGAATGATGTGGCTCAATAAACCCAACAAGCCTAATAAATAGGCAAAGCTGAGATATTCCTGCACCCTGAACAAGCGCATTTTAGCCAGCAAGGTTTCGGAAATTGCCAGGGCTATCGCCAGTACCGCGAGTTTGGCGATAATCGCCAGCAAGCCATACAGCAAGGCCTCTGCGGTAAACGTTTCCGCAATACCCCACGGCAAAAAGATATTAGCGATCAATACACCGTACAGCATCAGCTTAACCTGGCTGGACCATTCGATCAGCGCCAGGTGGCGGCCGCTGTATTCCAGGATCATCGCTTCGTGAATCATCGTCAATTCCAGGTGCGTCGCCGGATTATCAACAGGGACCCGGCCGGTTTCGGCGACGCCGACCAGTATCAGCGCAAACAGCGCAAACACAAACGACGGTCGCAGCACCAGGCCTTCATTCAAGACATGGGCGATCGCAACCGATAAATTGGTCGTCGATGCCGCCATCGCCAGCGTGAAAACCGCCATCAGCATCGCGGGTTCCGCCAATGATGAAATGGTCATTTCCCTAGACGAACCCATGCCGCCGAAGGCCGTGCCGATGTCGAGGCCCGCTAATGCCAAAAAGAAGCGCGCAAACGCAAAAAAGCCCACCATGACGATCATGTCGGCACCGGCCGAGGTCGGCAAATCAACGGCGATCAACGGCACGACGGACGCGGCCATTAGCGTTGCCGAAAAAATAATATACGGCGCCTTGGTGAATATCCATGAGGCTTGTTCGGCGACGACCGGGTGTTTCCTCGTCAATTTGAGCAAATCCCGGTACGGTTGCAATAACGACGGCGCCTTGCGGTTTTGTAACCAGCATTTGCACAGTTTGAGCCAACCCGCGAGCAGCGGTGCTAGTGACACAAACAAAACGGTTTGCAAAATAGCGATTAACCAGTTCATTGACTGACCACCCATAACATTAGCAATAAGGTTACAAACGAATAGCCGAGGTAGGTGCGGATATTCCCCGTCTGGATACGCCCGACCCGCTTGGCGAGGGCATTGACGCCACGTTCGATCGGCTGGTACAGGCGCGGCCAGGTATGATCCTTGATATGCAAGTGATAATGCACCACCGCGACATCCTGATCCATTGCGCCCTGCATAGTCTTGTCTATGCGCTCGTCAATCAGCCAGATATGCGCAAAAATCCGCCGTAACGGCATCGTAAAAGCGCCGGAACTGTATTGCATGCGCGACGTTACGCCGCCAAAACCGCAATCCCAGGTAGCCGCCCTGCGCATCGTTTTGGTCTCCTGATTGCGGCGCAGATACCAGAACGTCGCGCAACCGGCCAGCAGCGCACCCACCAGCACCAACGGCGGCGAATATGAAGCCTGCTCGGCGGACACCGGGGCCAGCCACAACCAGCCCAGCGCCGAGTCATTCGGCATCGTTTGTCCCAATAGTTGCGCCGATACGCTGTTGATCAAATGGATGACCAGGCCTGGGAAAATACCGAACAAAAAGCATAAGGCCGCCAACAGGGCAGGCCCCATCAGCATCGATTTATCAGTGACTTCATGCGCTTTTTCGCTGTGATGCGAACGCGATTGCCCCAGGAAGATCAGCCCGAACACCTTGACAAAACACGCCGCCGCCAAGGCCGCCGTCAAGGCCAGGGCCGCAGCGGCGACCGGAATCAGGCTGCGCAACACGCCGTTATCCAGCACATCGACCTGCAATGCGGCCTGGAAAGCCAGCCATTCGGACACGAAACCGTTAAACAGCGGTAGCGAAGAAATACTCATGCAGCCGATCAAAAACAGCAGGCTGGTTTGCGGCATTTTTTTAATTAAGCCGCCCATCATGTCGATATTCAATTCATGGGTTTGATGATGCAATATGCCTGCGCCGAGAAATAACAGGTTCTTAAACAAGGCATG
>SCST01000391.1 GCA_004299465.1 Methylovulum sp.
GCCAGGAACGCTTAATCGACAAAATCGCAGGCAAACTGGGCGCCTCTTTCGGACAGGCCATCGGCAGTCTCGTACAAACACCGTCGCTACGCTGACTTTCCAAGCCAAAGTACGTGATTGCATACCCCACCGCTGAGCAAAACACTATGCGCATTCTTGTTGTTGAAGACGAAATTACTCTCTCAGAACAAATCCGGCATTACTTTGCCGAAAAAGGTTTTGCCGTGGATACCGCACATAACGGCAATGACGGTTATTACATGGGCAAGGAATACCCGGTGGATGCCGCGATTATCGACATCGGCCTGCCGGATTTTTCTGGCATCGAACTGATTAAACGCTTGCGCAAAAACAAGGTGACGGTGCCTGTGCTGATTTTGACCGCCAGGAACCGGTGGCAGGAAAAAGTGGAGGGACTCGAAGCCGGTGCCGATGACTACCTGGTCAAGCCTTTCCATTATGAAGAATTACTGGCCCGCATCAACGCGCTGATCCGGCGTTCGGCAGGCCAGGCCCATCCGGTACTGGCGCATGACAATATCGAACTGAACACGGTTGCACAAGAAGTCTATGTCTCAGGCGAAAAACTGGAATTAACCGCCTATGAATACAAGGTCCTGGAATATTTAATGTTTCGTAAAGGCGAGCTGATTTCAAAATCGGTATTGACCGCGCATATCTATGATGAAGATTTCGACAGGGACAGTAATGTCATAGAGGTATTTATCGGCCGCCTCAGAAAAAAGCTCGACCCCGACGGCACGCGCAAACCGATAGAAACCCTGCGCGGACGCGGCTATAGAATCCCGGCCGACCCTTCCTGATCCCTTTTAAATACTGCCGTGCGCGCCAAATCACTGAGTTTCCGGCTGCTGGTTGCCGAAGGGCTGGTACTCGCCGTCTTTTTCGTGCTGGTCGCTTTTGTTCTCGAACAAGGCTTTCGTGACAGCGCCGAAAAAGCCCTGCAGGAAAGACTGCAAATCCAAATCTACTCGCTATTGGCCGCCGCCGAACTCGATAACAACGGCGAACTGATCATGCCTCCGAGCTTGCCCGACCCGCGCTTTGACAATCCGGGTTCCGGGCTTTACGGCTTTATCCAGCAGGCCAAAAAAAAATTGCTCTGGCGCTCGCCATCGGCTATCGGGTTGGATGTTAGCTCTCCGTCCGAATTAAGCGCGGGGCATTTCGTCTTTTTAATCGACAAACAGAAGCGTTATGCCTTGCATTATGATGTGATCTGGCAAACGATGAGCGGCATCGAACGGGAATACATTGTCACCGTCGAGGAAGACGCCCGCTTTGTCAGCGACCAGGTGGAACAGCTGCAAAAAACCTTACGGCTCTGGTTGCTGGCGATAGGGATAGTGCTGATTTCGATACAGTTTGCACTATTGCGCTGGAGTTTGGCGCCTCTGCGCAGCATCGCCAAAGACCTGGAAGCGGTGGAACAAGGCCGGAAAACCCATCTGGACGGCCAATATCCCACCGAACTGCGCGGCTTGGTCGGCAATTTGAATGCCTTTATCGGCATCGAGCGGGCGCACCTGGAACGCTACCGCAACAACCTGGCCGACCTGGCGCACAGCTTGAAAACACCGCTTGCGATATTACGCGGTTGCATAGAATCGTTCAGCGCCAATACCGAGACCGTAAAAGAGCAGATTTCCCGTATCGATGAAATCGTCGAATACCAATTGCACCGCGCAGCCGCCAAAGGCGAGCAAAAAGCGATCAAGACCGTGGACCTGTCCGTGATTATCAACAAAATAACCGCATCGCTAAACAAGGTCTATCTCGATAAAAATATAACATTCGACATTAACATGCCGAATGCCTGCCTTATTTATTGCGAAGAAGGCGATTTGTATGAAATCGTCGGCAATTTAATGGATAACGCGTGCAAATGGTGCCGGCAAAACATCAAAATCACCGTTTCGCTAAAACAGCGAAAAGCCAGGCGGGACTTTTCCGCGCTATTGGAAATTGAAGACGACGGTCCCGGCATTCCGGTCGGGAAATTCAACGATATTTTAAAAAGAGGCGTGCGCGCCGATGAAAACATCGACGGCCACGGCATCGGCATGACCGTCGTTTATGAATTGACAGGACTGATGGGCGGCAAGCTGGAAGGCGGCAAAAGCGCAGCACTCGGCGGGATGAGATGGAGTGTTTATTTGCCGTGACATCCGCTAGATTGGCCAGATTCACCCTCAACCCGGCAGACATTAATAAGGATTGTAACTATTCAGCCCCTAGCTTCCACTGTAGGGCGCGCCGCCACGGCTCAGTACCTTCCCAAAGCCCCGAAAAGGCGCGCGCGGCGCGCCCTACACTTAATGGATTGACAAGGCACTGAATAGTGACAAACGATTATCTCGCGATAGCTATATCGCCGACCAAGCCCCATTGAACCTGGGTGCCGGTATTCAGGTTCCACCACACGCCAGTGCTTGGACGCCAAACCATATATTCATCCCAGCCGTTACCGTCAGTATCGCCGAATCGCGGTACGTCGCCGGGCTGGCCCCACTGTGTCGTGCCTGTTTTGCCGGTATGGATATTTTGCGCATAAAAAGTGCTGTCGCTGGGACGCCAGACGGCAATGTTCCAACGGCTTGAGCTGTCGCGGAAAGTCAGCGGGACATCGCCCCATTGCCCCCAGGCAATCGTCTTGGATGCGCCTGTTGCACTGTAACGTATCCACCATTCCCCGGTGGTGCCGCGGAAAATAACCAGGTCATCCCTGCCGTCGCCATCCATATCGCGCGCCATCGGGGTATCGGAAACTTCCCCCCAGATCAGGTCTTTCGTTGTCTTGTTCCAGTTCCGGATATACCAATGACTTTGTGAAAGCTCATCCGCTCGTCTGCGGTAAACGCTTAATTCGGCTTTGCCGTCGCCGTTATAGTCCAGCGGCACCGGAATATCGCCGTTTTGTCCCCAGGCTATCGGTTTATAGGTTTTCAGTGGCTCCCAACTGCGGATATACCAGGTACCGTTACCCGGACGGAACACAATCAGTTCGGCGCGGCCATCACCGGTAATATCGGCAGGGGCCGGAATATCGCCTTTCTTGCCCCAAGGATAAGACTTGGTAACGCCGCTTGCATAACGAATCCACCAACGCCCGTTTGAAGGCCGGAAAATAGCGTAATCCGTCTTGCCGTCGCCATCAAAATCTGCCGAATGCATTTGCAAATGCCGGTTAGTCATCGCCTCGACCTGTTTGCGCAAATTCGGCCTTGGGCCGATATGGCCACCGCTTCCCTGTTGAGTCCCGTCCCGTCTCAGTATGTCCCGCATCTCTTTGGGATCCCAAAATGAGCCGTGATATTCCCAAAGTATGCTCGATAACGATACCGCAGCGCCGGTTACAATCGGCGATGCGCCTGAGGTGCCGGAGAACTCGGCGCTGTACCAGAGGTTTTCGCCTTCAGCGCTGTACAAATCACCGTAACCGGTCGTATAAATTTGCCAATCGCCTTCGGCATGGGTATCGACACGGCTGCCGTAAGTCGAAAAACTGGCTTTATTGCGGGTAAACTTTTCGCCTGCGCCGACGATAATCGCGCCCGAGTCCTTGGCCGCATCACTGGGATTAAAGTCGCCGTTAAATCCGTCCTGGTCCAGGTCGCAATTACCATTACCCGCCGCTTCGACGACAATACGTCCATTGGCCACCGCCGTCGTAATGGCCGCCTTCGCCGCCGGCTCCCATTCGATCGGCACATAAGTATCGCCGCCGTCTGCAGCACCGTTACAGTCGAATCCGGCATCTGTCTGCATTTCCAGCAGGATGACGGAGCCTTTCCAGAATTGGCTGGCCGCAGCGGTAATGGCATTCGCCGGGTTGTAGCCGGTTGCCGGTAATTCCGTTGACAACCTGACTTCCGCATCCTGGACTAAACCGATGGTGCCGAAGCCGTTGTCATCGCTGCTTAAGACGCCGATTACCGCGGTGCCGTGATTGCGGTATAGCAGCCCTCTGACACTGGCGTCCGGTGCGCCGTTAACATAGACACTACCCGCAATCTTGCCCAAATCCTGGTGGTTGACATTCCAACTGTACTCGACATCGCTATAAGCCCAATTCCAGCCGGTGGCGCCGTAATAAAGGCTGTTGACATAATCGATGTCAATCCCGACAGGCGCGGCTTCCCGGTAATCCTGCTCTGCCTGGTAATTATCGGCGACAGGTGGTACGGGAATAGGCAATGCCGGCATCGGCGGCGGTACATCGGCATCAGGAAGCGATGGCGATGAAGGTCTATCGGTTTTATTGCGCGGCTGTTGTTCAGGCTCAGGCCATGCCACTTTATTATGCTCCTGCCAGTATTGTTCAAATTCGGCAGCGCTTTGCCCGTTCATGCCGGGAGCCGGTGCCGGCAATGCCGATGCCGCCGCATATTCGACGATATTTAACTGGTTGAGCCGGTTGATGATTAAAGCCAGTTCCTGGTCGGTCCCGGTGTTAACGACAATATAAAACCACAGGTTAAGATCGGGAAGCGCACGACCGGTATGTTGCTCGCCCTGCTTTTTCATTGCGTCAAGCTGGGCTTCGGAGAGTTCATGCATGCGAATCACGGCATAGTTACCGGCCGTTTCCAGAATATCCAGTAATTGCTTAAGTTCCGGCTCAACCGAGGCATCCTGTGCACTAAGCCGACCTTGCCTCAAACGAATGCCGCTGCTTTCGCTGAATTTGAGCTCGATACGATTCTTGAATGCATGCGCCAAATCCGAAACCTTGACGGTTTTTTTTCGACCGGCAAAAGATTCTGCCGAAACACGCTTGTTTTTAGTAAGCGGTATAGAGGAGTTCGGCGACAATCCGTAACCGCCTTCCGGCACGTCAGGATCACCTGCTGAGCAAACGACCGGCACCCAAGCTAACAGCAAGGTGCAGGAAAACAATAACCCGCTCATACGCAGATCCGCTTTGTTCTGTGACATGGTAATTCTCCTGGAATAGTTTTAGTTCAATAAGTTCCGACAGCTTAAGAGCTAAGCGCCCGTCTTTATTCATAAGCTTAGGTGCGTACCACCGGCTTCTCGGCAAATATGGCGCAGCTTAATGTATAAAGCTGGGGGCCAAGCGCCAGACCAAAATAGTTAATGAAACCATTCAATCAGTAAAACAGCGATCAAGTTTAGTTCTATTAATTTTCAAATGCCATAAAATAATAGCCGAGTCCGCCCCCGTCATCGACGATGAAACAGGCCATGCACAGACACAAAATTTCTTGCACACTTCGAAGCGGCAAGGTGTAATGTACAGGATTCCAACGCAGTTCCAGCACAATCCTAATAAAAATAAAAAACGCTACATTGTTTAGGCGATTGACAAGAATAAATATGCCCAAATGGCGCAGGATTTTTGTCCATCTACAACGACTGCAAGGATGCAGGAGGTAGGGCAACGCAGGAGCGGTTGCCGAGACGTAAAAAGGGGCGCATAGCAGGCTATGCAACGCTTTTTACAACGCAGAAGATGGGCAAAAAGACCAGCCAGTTGGGTATATTTTTCGCAGGAAATCGCCTTAGGCTGATGAATAAAAAAACCACGCAAAATTCCGTTAATACGCTTTCAACAATTGCGAGTCCAAAAACCTTTAACCCTAACCTTTAACAACGAGAAACTAAAATGTCTAATTTCCCCATTGATCTTGGCGCTTATCAACGTATCACGCTGGATCCCAGCGTTGCTACGCTTACCGATGCACAAAGAGACGCCCTCAAGGCCAATATCCAGCTTTGCCGCGATGCCATCGTGTTCTTTACCGCAACCGGCGCCGCCCGTGGCGTAGGCGGACACACCGGCGGCCCATACGACACCGTACCTGAAGTGATGATTATGGATGCGCTGTTCAGGGGCGCAGCTGAAAAATTTGTGCCTATTTTTTTCGATGAAGCCGGGCACCGCGTCGCTACGCAATACCTGATGTCTACACTGAACGGCGACCTTCCCGCCGAACGCCTGGTGGAATACCGCGCCGCGCATTCGCACCTGCCCGGACACCCAGAGCTCGGCTTTACGCCAGGCGTAAAATTCAGTTCGGGCCGATTAGGCCACATGTGGCCGTATGTCAACGGCGTCGCGATGGCTAATCCGTCAAAAATCGCCTTCTGCCTGGGCTCGGACGGCTCACAGCAAGAAGGCAACGATGCCGAAGCGGCGCGGTTAGCCGTCGCTCAACGCCTGAATGTAAAACTGATCATCGATGACAACAACGTCACGATAGCGGGGCATCCTTCGCATTACCTGGTCGGCTGCTCGACCGCCAAAACCCTGGAAGGTCACGGCTTGGTGGTACTGGAAGGCAACGGTGAAGATATTGATGACTTGTATGCGCGTATTTGCACCGCAATCAACACCGCAGGCCCTGTCGCGCTGATCAACCACCGCCCGATGTGCCCCGGCATTGTCGGACTGGAAGGCTCAACTCACGGCCATGACGTCATCTCTGTCAAACTGGCGGTCGAGTATCTGGAAGCTCGTGGTCAACAGGCCGCAGCCGACCACCTCAAAGGCATCGTCGCGCCTAAAAATGAATACCAATTCCTGGGTTCCAGCGATAAATGGGACGCCAACCGCAACGTGTTCGGCGATGCTTGCGTTGCTGTGTTAAGCCGTATGAGCGAAGCGGAACGCGTCGAAAAAGTCCGCGTAATCGACTCCGACC
>SCST01000392.1 GCA_004299465.1 Methylovulum sp.
AGGCTGCCCTGAAATCGTCATTTAAATTAAAGTAAGCGGAGATTCCTATAAAATCCAGTTCTTTCCAAAATTCAATATGATTCTTCTCATCGCTAAAAAACGAGCCGCCCCAGTTTGAGTTGTAACTTAAGCTGCCGGAATAAACGGAGCGCAAGGAATTTATCATGTTGCTCCAGCGCTGGGTATTGTCAGGATTACTGGTGGCAGTAGCCATGGTAATTAGTTCATTACCGATTATAAAAACTTCTACCCGATGCGATTCGGCTATAGCGCCATAACGATTAAGCATTCTTTGGTATCCGCCAAACCATTCATCGCGGTTGGCCGCGTTAATGAACGCCCCCCATTGTGAAGTATCAAAAGTTGACAAATGTATTTTGAACGCAATCCTTATGTTCAGGGAACGGGCATGATTTATGGCATCAATAAGGGACTGATCTGTTGGAGTATTTCTGCCAGTTTGAATGTCAGAAGAGGTATTGCTGGACTGGTATATAGGTATTGCTACAGTGACATGATTTATATTCATATTTGCGGCATTGGATAATGATCGCCTGAAATCGCTGCTGGAAAAATCATTCGGGCCGTTCGGATAAATGGTTACGCTTTTTTGCCAGTCTAAAACTGACGCGTTTGCTTTTGGGGCGTTAAAAAAGAAAAGCGCCAAAGCAACCAAACATATGGATATTGCCAGAAAAGCGCTTATTTTTTTGCTAAAAAAAATTTTACTAATCATACAGTTCAATCTGGGTCTTTATAGAATTTATTTTATTGTCTTAAGCCCCTGTATTTTTATAATAAAGCCTAATTTCACTAAGTACATCAGGTGAAATCACGAAAAGAAAAATGTTGACCGTGCTATATTTATGTACAATTCTGACAAAAAGTAGATTTTCTATTTTAGCACAAAGAAATAAATAAAGGAAGGGGGACGCTTTAGATAATAAATACTGCAACCGTAGGCTTAGCGGTTAGATAATAATAGGTGTTACCGTGGTCAGTATATGACCATGGCTACAAAACAAGAGATTCTCAAAGAGAAACTGGAGGAATATTTGCAAGCAGACAAGGCTGGCAAGGGGTTGATCCTTAATCAGGTCGAGGCGGTCAGCCGGATGAACCGCAAGGCCATCATCCGTCGGTTCAGAAGGCTGCAATTAAGACCGAGGGTTACAGATCATCGCGGTCGTCCGGAAGTCTACGATATGCGGGTGACTTTGGCCTTGAAAGAAGTCTGGCAGATCGCCAATGAGATTTGCGCGGAACGGCTGCATCCGATGATTGCGGAATATATCAGCGTCCTGAAGCGCGACCAGATGTGGGGACATGATCAGATGGCCACGCAAAAGCTCTGTGTCATGAGTCTGGGCACCATGAAAGATCGGATTGCAGAGTTTGCCAAGAGCAAAGCTCGAGGCGGCAGGAGCGCCACTAAACCCACAGACTTAAGAGAGATCATTCCCATCAGGCGAGGCCCTTGGAAAAACCCTGACCCGGGATATGGCGAAGTTGATACCGTAGCCCACTGCGGGGCAAGTTTAGCTGGCGATTACGCATATTCCGTGCAATACACTGATGTCTCATTAATCTGGACTTGTCTCTCTGCGCAGTGGAACAAAGGCGAGAAAGCCACCAGGGAAAGTATCGAGAGAATCAAGCGGAGACTGCCGTTTCCCCTGCTGGGGATTGATCCTGATTCAGGCGGTGAATTCATCAACTGGCTGCTCAAAGATTGGTGCGACCAGCAGCATATCGCCATGACTAGAACCCGTCCCTACTGCAAGAACGACCATGCTCGGATTGAACAGAAGAACTACACGAATATCAGAGACTTTTTAGGTTACACCCGGATTGAGGATCACAGAGAAATCAAATTCATGAATGAGCTGTATGACTATGTGGAAGATTACATTAATTTTTTTCTGTCCAGTCAGAAATGCATAAAAAAAGAGCGGCGCGGTTCCAAATACAAACGAATCTATGACAAAGCCCAGACCGCTTATCAGAGAGTCCTGGCTTGCTTGAAGATAGCGCCAGAAGTCAAAGACAAGCTGCGGTCTAAATATGCTACACTCAACCCGAAAGTCTTAAAGGACAAAATTGATATACTTACCAAGAAAATTCTCACTAATACTCACTACTGATTTCGGTAACACTTAATTATTATCTAATGCGGTCCTATGAATGCTGGTTACCTTGGGCGCGTTTTAATTCGTGGGCTGTCTTTCTGCCAACTAAGGCAGTCAATCTTTCAATAGGCGCGCCCTTTATGTTTTGAACTGTGCCAAATTCACGCATTAGCAGTTTTTTCTTTTTTGGCCCAATCCCAGGTACAGAATCCAAAAAGGACCTGTATGATTGTTTTGAGCGCAGCTTTTTATGAAAAGTTATCGCAAACCTGTGCGCTTCATCTCGCAGGCGTTGCAGTAGTTGCAAGGCATAATTTGATTTTGGCAGCAGAATCGGATCAGGCTTGCCGGGGACAAAAATTTCTTCCTCGCGTTTTGCCAGCCCAATTACCGGTATGCGCAAGCTTTTTTCTAATAATACCTGGCAGGCTACACCAAGCTGTCCTTTGCCGCCATCTACTACTAGTAGATCTGGCAGCGGCCATGATTGCAATCCTGTTAATTGCTGGCTATCAACATGTTTTGTACTAAAGCGCCGCAGCAGCGTTTCTCTCATCATTGCAAAATCGTCCGGCATGCCATCCAAAGAAATTTTGAATTTCCTGTAATCTGATTTTTTCGGTTTTGCGTTTTCAAAAA
>SCST01000393.1 GCA_004299465.1 Methylovulum sp.
GCGTACCGTGTTGATATTTTTGCCAGTAAACCGATGCATCGGCATTGCCAAAATAATATTTTATCCCTACGCCACCCTGCCCTTGCAGCGGTTTAACCAGCCACACCGGCTCTTCATGCGCATTATCTTCAGGTGCATTAAATGAGGTATCGGGATATGGAATAGCCAGGCTGGACAATGCGGCGAAGAAGTCCTGCTTGTTTTGCAAGCTGGCAAAGGTATCGGGTGAATTCCCCAGTAAAGTCATGTGCTTATCCAGGTAATACAGGCTTTCTGGGTAATATTCAAAACCGCTGCCGTAAATCGCATGCGCGACGGCATAGCGTTCGATAAAAAAATCGACCGCAGGTATCAGGTGCTTTACCGCCAGTGACGGTACTCGGCAAAAGGCTTCCGCATACTGCTGTGTATCGAGATCGGCAAATAAATCAATCACTAAAGGTTTCAGGCCGGCACCGACGGCCGCTTGTGCCGCCATGCGTGCTGAACCGGCTATAATCAGGAGGTATCCGGGAATAACCGATGAACTCATAGTGCCTGGATATATGCTGACAGGATTAATTACGGCTGCGGTAAAGGCGGTTATTATCAAATCTTATGATTAATGCGATAATCCAGGCTTAAGGAACGAGCATGAAATAAATTGAACAACTGCTTGCAGCAGGAGTGCAAGCTTTGCTTGCGCATGCAGGCTGCTATTGGCAACTTGCCTAAGTTATTTTATGCCCATTCCTAAGCAGTCCAATCGATGTTGAAGGAGGCCAAAATGTTCAAGTTCACCGTTATGTTACTGTCTTTACTTCTGCAAAGCTGTTCAGGCTATTTTTCCAGGGATGGTCAGGATGATGCCGGTTATTTTTCGGATGCAAGCAGCTGTTTTCAGTCTTCCATGCATAAAGAATCGGTAAAAGTGCCTACGGCGGGAACGATGACGATTATCGACGTTCCTGTTGGCAGCGACGCGAATGCTTTTGGCTTGTGCATGGAGCAGGCCGGACACCCGCATACCCCGACAAATCCCGGTGACTATCTGCAGGTCTCGCGCACCTGCCTGCAGCAGGCCCGCGAATCATTAACCCCGGATGACACGTATGCAAGATGTGTACGGCATGGCAAAATTACCGTCGAAACCATCCGCCCCGAACCATCGAAATAAACCGGATGCCATGCTGCGCTTACCTCGTATTGACTCTGTGCCATTTTATGCCACATTGACCGGACATTTTTATACCGCAGAATCTTTTTATTACCGTCCATGAAATCCGTATTCCTTTTTTATATTTTGCTTATGACGCTGATGACTTCAACGACTGCCGCAACGGCGGCGGAAAAAAAATTGCCGCTTTGTAACAACAGCCCTAATTGTGTTTCCAGCCAGGCCAAGATAGCCGATAAACAGCATTATATTGCGCCTTTTGAAATTAAAGGCGATCCTCAGCAAGCATGGACGGCATTAAAAGAGGCGATCATCAAGCACAGCCGCATGATAATCACGCATGAAACACATGATACTTTGCACGCCGAAACGACCAGCCTGATATTCCGTTTTGTTGACGATATTAATGCGATCCTGAATGCCGATGCATCGCTGATCCATATCCGCTCCGCCTCTCGCGTAGGCCATAGCGACTTTGGCGTTAACCGTAAACGCATAGAAACATTGCGCATGCAATTGCAAAAAGCCGGCGTTATCGAATAGCGACGCGCGGAACATGAACCGCTACGAAACGGCATAGTTTATTTTCCGCAATGAGCTAATGCAGGCTTCGGCGCTAAATATTCAGTCCCCGCATTTTATCGACCGCATAGCGCTCCAATGCGTTAATAATTTCGAGATTAGCGTTTTTTTCGGTATCCCTCAAGGCCTGTAAACGGGCAAAATAATTATCGAAAGTCATGCCTGCCCCAGGCTGTTTGCCGGTTAACCGCCTGATGCAAAACCCATCCCATTTACGTTTTTCATCCTTGCTTAAGGTTTCGGGATAATTACGCGCCCTATACCTGAACAGCATTTCCGGTAATCGGGCATCAGTAAACGCAACTTTCGCTCTAGCCAACTGTTCAGGCGAGCTTAGCCTGATTTTTGCCATTTTCTGTTTATCGGCATCGGAAAAAAAACCGCCGCTGTAAATGGCGAGGTCAGGATCAAGCGCTTCCGCTGAATAAACGGGAGGACTGAAAACGGCAGCCAGTTTTTCCGGTACGGATTTACCGGAAAAACTGGCTGCCGTTTTAATTTTATCGATATTGGCATGGCAACGGTCCAAGTCGATTTGCAGGCGCGCTGCATCATTGGGCCTGATAACGCTTATCGGCGCAAGTACCGGGCATTTATTAACATGGACTGTTTTTAACGGTATCCTGATGACGCTTTCCGGCAAATCATTCGTGGCGGTAAAGATTCTTTGTTTAATGTCCTCGACCGATAAAGAGAGCATAGGCTCAGGGTCAATCGATAAATCATAGACAATAATGCCGTTGGTATTTGTCGGATGTCTGCAAATGGGCAGTACGACCGCCAGGCAGTTTTTAGACACGGGATATTTGCCCGAGATATGCACTACCGGCTTGAAGCTGCCTAACTGGAGCAAGGCCACTGCCTCGGCTTTAAGCCGATGCTGCAGGCAGTAATAATAGAGTTTAGGCTGTACCCGTTTGATTAATCCGGCCATGCCTATCGTCGCATACACATCCGAAAGCGCATCATGCGCAGCTTCATGGACAATGCCGTTAGCGACGGTCAATTGATCCAGCCTGAAACTGGCCTTGGTTTCATTGGTTTCCGGTACAACATTATCCGGCCATTGTATGCCTTCTGGCCTCAGCGCCCTTACCGCTCTCACAACGTCGATCAGGTCCCAACGTGAGTTGCCGTTCTGCCATTCGCGCGCATAAGGATCATAAAAATTGCGGTAAAGACAGTTGCGGGTCACCTCGTCATCGAAACGAAGATTATTATAGCCAACGGTGCAGGTATTCGGCTTAGCCAATTGTTCATGAATCAGGCGAATAAACTCGGCTTCGCAAACGCCTTGTTGATCTGCCAGTTGGGGGGTAATGCCGGTGATTAAGCAGGCATCAGGATGGGGCAGGCTGTCTGCCGTGAACCGGCAATAAACAACCAGCGGAGTGTCGATGATATTGAGATCGCCGTCAGTACGGATGCCTGCAAATTGCGCGGGCCTGTCGAGTGCAGGATCAATGCCGAAGGTTTCGTAGTCATGCCAGTAAAAGCTTTTGTCTGTCATGACTACGCTAGCCGTATGCAATTAACTTTGTGTGGAGCCAACAGTCACCAACGCTCTTAAAATATCGGTGCGACTGATAATGCCAACAAGTTCATTATCCTGAAACACGGGAAAACTCCTGATCGAAGACGGTTGGAATTTTTCCGCCAAGTCTACAATACTCGATTCAGCATTGACACTGACCGTATCCGTCGTCATGAAATCACCGACTTTCCCGCTCATGCCCTGATTGTAAACGCTTTCCAAAAAAACCTTCATGCCGTCTTTTTCAGAAAACATGCCTAGCAAATGTCCCTGTTGATTAATAACGGGAGCACAGGTAATTTTATGATCCAATAACCTCTCTATAGCTTCGATGACATCCATATCGGGAGTCAACGTCACTAATCTTTTTGTCATATAGTCGGCAACAGTAATTTTTGCCAGCATAATTCGTCCTCTTTTGGTTTTTATTGTAAAAATGGGCTGCCCATATAAACCAGGACAAAACCTTCCAGGATGTCCCGGCTTAAACAGCTAGCCTAAAAATGACGGCGGATTTTTAACTGATGCTGCCGTCAGCTTCCATTTTCTTTCTTTTATCACATTTTTCAACGCAAACGCAGTCTCCATTGTTTGCGCCGCCGCAGGAACCTTTAATAGCACGCCTGCCGAATACGACACCTATAGCCATAATGCCGACAATAATCAGCATAAAAACAAAAGTCACTAAAAAATAATTCATAATATCACCTCGTTAATGCGCTATTGAGCCGGCGACTGTTATGCCTATCATGATCCATAGCTTGAATCAATCTCCACGCCCCAGATTTTTTATTTCCCTGAGCCTGCCGTTTTCAAAACGCAAATATTGTTTCAAACGCCTGGGGCCAAAGTCATAAATCCATTCTTCAATTTCAATTTCCTCGTATTCCTGCAATCCTAAGGTCCTGTTCGAATTCTGGATCGTCCTGCCTACCAGCTTTTTATGCGTCTCGATTGACGCAGGCTCTCCGCATTTGTCATAAACCTCGTTCTTACGATTACCCAAATCAATGACTGAATGTCCGCATCTGAGTGCAAATGCAGCATTTGAAATGACTAGGCCTAGCAATAAAACCGATAATTGAATGTGTTTCATCTGGTGTCCGGCTAATGGCAGGGATTGCTGTAAAGGAAGGGGCGGTAACGCTGAAGAAATAAAGGAGGCTTTAAAGGCATCTGGCGGGAATGTGTTTCTTCTCAAATAAGCTGAAACATTTATAAGAGAAGAAACACGGCCTGGGCACTTTAACCGCCGAAATCATCCAGCATGATGTTTTCCGGTTCAACGCCGTTATCCAGCAACATCTTGATAACTGCTGAGTTCATCATCGGCGGTCCGCACATGTAGAATTCGCAATCTTCAGGAGCGGGATGGTTCTTTAAGTATTCTTCGTAAAGCACATTGTGAATAAAGCCGGTATAGCCTTCCCAATTGTCATCTGGCAATGGGTCGGATAATGCGACATGCCATTCAAAATTTTCATTTTCTCTTGCCAGCATATCGAAATCTTCAACATAGAACATTTCGCGCTTGCTGCGCGCACCATACCAAAACGTCATTTTACGTTTTGACTTCAACCGGCGTAACTGGTCGAAGATATGTGAGCGCATCGGAGCCATACCGGCTCCACCGCCTACGAAAACCATTTCGGCATCGGTGTCTTTGGCGAAGAACTCACCGTAAGGACCGGAAATAATGCACTTGTCGCCTGGCTTCAAACTGAAAATATAAGAAGACATGATGCCGGGCGGCACATCCTCAGGTGCACGAGGCGGCGGCGTTGCAATACGCACGTTCAACATGATTTCCCTTTCTTCAGGATAGGAAGCCATCGAGTACGCACGCAAAGCAGATTCTTTAACATCGGATACATAACGCCACAGGTTGAATTTATCCCAGTCATCGCGGAAGCGTTCTTCTACATTAAAATCGCTGTACTTAACAACATGCGGAGGACATTCGATCTGGATATAACCGCCGGCACGATAGTTAATCGCTTCACCTTCCGGCAATTCAAGCACCAACTCCTTGATAAACGTAGCGACGTTATTATTCGATTTAACGGTACATTCCCATTTTTTAACGCCGAAAACGCTGTCTTCAACTTCAATGTTCATGTTGTGCTTGACAGAGACCTGGCAGGAAAGACGCTCGCCTTCTGCTGCCTCACGCTTGGTGATATGACTTAATTCAGTCGGCAAAATTTCACCGCCGCCTGAATGTATTTTTACCTTGCATTGTCCGCAAGTGCCGCCGCCGCCGCAGGCTGAAGAGACGAACAAGCCGTTGTCGGCTAATGCCGTTAATAATTTCGATCCCACGGGTACATGGATTTTCTTTTCATCATTGATCAGAATCTCAACATCTCCCTCGGCGACCAGTTTACTTTTAGCACCTATAATCATGAAGACCAGTGCAATCACTAGACCTGTGAAAATGATAATGCCTAATAAAATTTCCAGCATTATGAATACCTTCCTAAAGTTGGATTCCAGAGAAAGCCATGAAGCCAAGCGACATCAGACCCGCAGTAATGAACGTGATACCCAGGCCTTGCAAACCTGCCGGAATATCGCTGTATTTGAGTTTTTCGCGCACACCGGCCATGACGGTAATCGCCAATGCCCAGCCCAAACCGCTGCCAACGCCATAAGTAACGCTTTCACCGAAGTTGTAATCGCGCTCGATCATGAACAAACTGCCGCCCAGGATGGCGCAGTTTACTGTGATCAAAGGCAAAAATACGCCTAAGGCATGATACAAGGCCGGAAAAAACTTATCCAAGATCATTTCCAGGATTTGCACCAAGGCCGCGATCATTCCGATACAGCTTAATAAAGCCAAAAAGCTTAAATCGACGCCTTTGATACCTATCCATGACAAGGCGTCTTCTTTTAGCAAAGCGTGGTAGACGACATTGTTGGCAGGGACGGTAATGGCCTGTACAACCATGACGGCAATGCCCAAGCCCATCGCTGTAGAAATCTTTTTGGATACGGCAATAAAGGTACACATGCCCAAAAAGAACGACAGCGCCAGGTTTTCAATAAAGACTGCCTTTACAAATAAACTGATATACGCTTCCATTAGTGATGCCCTCCTTCACCATGAGCAATCGGCATAATTTTAAATTCCACTTTTTCAGCTTGTTCTGGCTTCCATTGACGGACAGCCCAAATAATCAAGCCGATGATGAAGAACGCACTGGGCGGTAATAACATCAAACCGTTTGGATCATACCAACCGCCATCTTTTGTCAGCTGGAAGACTTCGATACCTAATAACTTACCGGAACCCAAAGTCTCTCTAAAAAACGCCACGATAATCAAGATCAAGCTATAGCCCAAACCGTTACCGATACCATCCATGAAACTTTCCAAAGGCGGGTTTTTCATCGCATAGCCTTCAGCGCGTCCCATGACGATACAGTTGGTAATAATCAAGCCAACGAATACCGATAACTGTTTGCTGACATCGTAGGCAAACGCCTTCAATATCTGGTCGACGACGATAACCAGCGAGGCAATAATCGTCATCTGCACGATAATTCGTATGCTGCTGGGAATATGATTCCTGATGGCGCTAATCGCCGCACTGGAAAATGCAGTAACGAGGGTTAATGCCAGAGCCATAATCAGCGAGGTGGACATCTGCGAAGTCACCGCTAATGCCGAACAAATCCCCAGAACCTGTAAAGTAATCGGGTTATTGCTGACTAATGGCTCTACTAATACTTTTTTTGTTTCATCATTTAATACTGCGCTCATGACACACCTCTTTTAACCGTTCTTACTTTACTCAAATACGGCGCAAAGCCTTCTTTGCTCGTCCAGTACCTGATCAGGTTGGTCACGCCGGTACTGGTCAGGGTTGCACCGGCTAGGCCATCAACTTGGTATTGCGAACCCGGCTTGCTGTTATCAACGACGCCTTTAATCAGGCTTAATGCTGGCTCGCCGATATCGGCTTCGGTAATCAAGCCTTTTTCCAGGGAAGGCTGGTCTGTTTCGGCATAAACCTTCTTGCCTCTCCATAACGCGCGCCAGTTTGGGTTGACGACTTCGCCACCCAATCCCGGCGTTTCGGACTGGTCATAAAAGTTAATGCTTTGTACGGTCTGTCCGTCAGGATCCAGGGATAGGAAGCCGTACAAAGTCGACCACAAACCATAACCATTGATAGGCAAAATGATCGATTTAATCGCCCCGCCTTCTTTAACCAAAAAGACTTTTGCATATTTGGCTTTGACGCGGATATGTGCAATGTCTTTTTCTTTTGGAATGGCGATGCTTTGCGCCGGGTCTTTTGCAGCTTTACGCTGGTCGTAATCGGCGGCATTAATGTTTTCAACATAATCGCCGGTTTCAAGGTCAACGATTTTCGCTTCAATTTTCTCTGCAAAAGCGGCTTCAATATTGCCGCCTTCCTCAAGCAAACCCGCCACATCGAGGATATTTTGCTTCATATCCATTTCTTTGTTATTGATTTGCAATGGTTTCAATGCGACAGCCGCAAATGAGACCAGCACCGCGCAAACCAGGCAAAGCGATACGGCAATTGCAATGGTTTTTTCTAAGCTATCATTACCTAAGGCAAGAATCCTATCCGCGTAGGCTTTAGCTTTTTGATAATTTTCGTTTTTTTCAAGGGCGGCACACAGTTTTGCGGTGTGCTGACATTGCTTTTTTTCACTAGGCATGACGTTTCATCCTTCTTCTAATATTGGCCTGAATGACAAAGTAGTCTATGGTCGGTGCGAACATATTGGAAAATAAAATGGCCAACATGATGCCTTCGGGAAATGCCGGATTGACTACCCTGATCAGTACCGTCATAACACCCACCAAGGCGCCGAATATCCAACGACCGGTATTAGTCATAGCCGCACTGACCGGGTCAGTCGCCATGTAGACCATACCGAAAGCAAAACCGCCGACGGTTAAATGCCAGTACCAGGGGAAAGCGAACATCGGGTTAGTGTCGCTGCCGATAGTGTTAAACAGCAACGACGTCGCAACCATGCCAAAAAACACGCCGGCCATAATGCGATACGACGCAACACGGGTATACAGCAAGAATGCCGCCCCGATCAAAATAGCCAGGGTTGAAGTTTCGCCGAGACAGCCGGGTTCAAAACCGAAGAAAGTCTGAATCCAACTGTAATGGGCGGCATGAACCGCATCCAGGCCGCCGTTTGCAGCCAAGCCTAAGGGCGTAGCCGCCGTATAACCATCGACGGCAACCCAGACAGAATCCCCTGAAATGGAAGCCGGGTACGCAAAATATAAAAACGCCCGTCCGGTTAATGCCGGGTTCAGGAAGTTTTTACCGGTACCGCCGAAGACTTCCTTACCGATCACAATACCAAAGGAAATACCCAAGGCAACCTGCCATAAAGGCATGTCCGGCGGCATGATTAAGGTATAAAGCATTGATGAAACCAGGAAGCCTTCATTGACCTCGTGTCCGCGCACGGTAGCGAACAATACTTCCCATATACCGCCTATAGCCAAGGTCGTGATATAGATAGGCAGGAAATACAATGCCCCATGCACCATATTGGATAATGGATTCATGGGGCTATACCCGAACACCATCATCGGTATGCTGCGCCAGTTATCGGCTTTATCAAGCCCCATCGCTTCCATTGCCAGATTCGCCTGGTAGCCTGTGTTATACATGGCCATCAAGACACAGAACAAGGTCGCAATGACGACAAAAGTCATCGTTCGTTTCAGGTCATTACCGTCACGAACATGCGTGGCGCCGCGTGTTACATCGGAGGGTGTATAAATAAAAGTATCGACCATCTCATAGAGACCGTAATACTTTTCAAATTTGCCGCCTTTTGCAAAATGCGGCTCTATGCTGTCTAAAAAATCTCTGGCCGACATTATCCTTCCTTCTCAATTTTAGTTAAATTCGCTCTCAGCACAGGACCGAAGTCATGTTTGCCCGGATCTACAAAAGTAAACAAGGAAACATCTTCCTCATCAAGCTCCAGGCAACCCAATAATTGGGCCTGATCTGAGTCACCCACCACCAGCGCTTTAAGCAGCGGTGTCGGCAGAATATCCATAGGCATGACCGTTTCGTATATGCCTACCGGAACTATTGCCCGGTTACTGCCGTTTCTATTGGTTGTTAATGGAAATTTACGGCCCAATTTACGATCGCGGCTGGACAGGTAGACGTCCAACGCAGAATATTTATCCTTGCCGGGAACAATCCAGCCGAACAATTCGCGCGCGCGACCTTCCTGCAATACAGAGACTTGGTTGTTGTAAAAACCCAGGTAAGCCGCCCAGTCTGTAGCGTGATGTCCATAGAGTACCGAACCTGAAATAACCCGGCTTTCAACATCATCAGCCAATTCGCCTGCCACCAGGTCGTTAGTATTGGCGCCTACGCGAGTACGGACTAATCTTGGGTTTTTGGCTGTTGGGCCGGCCAGGGAAACGATCCGCTCGACATTCAAGCGACCGCTGGTAAACAATGCGCCAATGGCCATCACGGCTTGGTAATCAAGATACCAGACAAATTTATCTATATTGACGGGATCGATGAAATGAATATGCGTGCTGGGCAGGCCGGCAGGATGCGGGCCTGAGAATTCGGCAACGCTGACTGCGGCGTTACCTGTCGCACACTCAGCACCTGTCGCCTTGCAGACATAGGTTTTACCTTCCGTCAACTTGGAAATAACCGTTAAACCGTTTGCAAAATCACTACCCCTGTCTTTAATAATAACCGCAGGATCGGCAGCCAAAGGGCTGGTGTCTATAGCGGTAACAAAAATAGAACTGGGTTTACCCTCTACAGCAGGCGTTTTTCCATAAGGACGTGTGCGTAAGCTGGCCCACAATCCCGAAGCCAACAGATTCTCTTTAACCTGTTCTGAAGTCAGGTTATTCAACTCGGATTCATTATATTGCGTAAATGATTCTTCATCGGAGCCGCCCAGTTCGATAACAACAGATTGCAAGACCCGTTTGGCGCCACGATTGATTGATTTAACGACACCTGCACCGGGTGAGGTAAACAGAACGCCTGGATTTTTCTTGTCACTAAAAAGCACTTGGCCAAGCCTGACCCTATCCCCTTCACTAACCATCATCGTAGGTTTCATGCCTACATAATCCATTCCCAAAACGGCAACCGATTTAATGGTATTGCCGTTTTCAATAACTTGCTTTGGCTCTCCCGTTATCGGTAGATCCAAACCTTTTTTAATAGTAAATTGCATAGTCGAAGCCTACTCTCCCAACAAGTTGCGGCGAAACCATCCCCTTCATTAAAGCCAGCTAAAATCAAGGGGCGCATTAAGACGTAAAACGTCCGCATTACATCACAAAAATGCCGTTTTCTCAACTCTGCAAAAATAGATCCGCAATTCTGCGCATTACCGTTTTAGCGGCAATATTACCCGACAGACGGCGACTCGATTGAGAAAAACAACTTCTTATTTCAAAAACCCTCATCGACATCCGTAAGCCTAATAGATGATTATTAGAATCGCAAAGCCGGCTTTGCGATTCCTGCCAGGCATCACAACTATTTTGGCAGCCGATATGGCTAACCTGGACTACAGCCTATGAACCCCATAAATAATGTCATAATAAATACAATAATGTTATAATAATTACATGAACTGGATTATTTTAATCATGTCCTTGCCTGCCGAAAATGCCACGATTCGCATGCGTGTTTGGCGCGCTGTAAAAACTTCGGGTGCCGCCGTGCTACGCGATGGCGTTTACCTGCTACCTGCACGCAATAACTGCCGTTCGTCATTTGCCGCCATAGCGGCCGATGTGCAATCGGGTGGCGGCACGACCAGCTTAATGCAGGTTGAATCCCTGGACGGCAGCGATTTTTTCGGTCTCTTTGATCGTCGCGAGACTTATGCCGCACTCTTGATTGAGATCGACAATGTCAGTAATGCTCTGGCAATCACTAATAATGCCCAAGAGATACTCAAGCAGCTACGCAAGCTGCGTAAAACCTTTGCTGCAGTTTCCGGAATAGACTTTTTTCCAGGAGAAGCGCAAAAACAAGCCGATGCCGCCTTGTCAGAATTGGAGCTGAACGCTAAGCGTATGCTGGCGCCCGATGAACCGCAGGCCATTGATGCGACCGTACCCCATTTATCCGTTAGCGCCTATCAAGACCGTATCTGGGCAACGCGGCGGCGTCCGTGGGTGGATCGTTTGGCTTCCGCCTGGTTAATCCGCCGCTTTATCGACCCTAATGCCCGCTTTGCCTGGTTGGCATCATGCGGCGATTGCCCTGCCGATGCGCTAGGTTTCGATTTTGA
>SCST01000394.1 GCA_004299465.1 Methylovulum sp.
TATGTCCGGCTTGCTGACCGATGCCGATTATGAATACGAATTAAACCACCTTTTTGATCGTTATCGGCGGCTACATGAAGAATTCACACAGATCGTCAACGAACGCGGCATGAATGTTCGCACAGCATTCCGTACGCCGCAAAAGTGACCGAAAAACAGCGTGTCAATAAATTTGGCCGAAATACAACCGGGAGACTCACATGATAGACAAAAAAAACCGCCACGAACGGGCCAGACGGCTTTTCGACATCGAGGAACGCGAGCAGGAATTATCAGGTATCGCACACGCCGCGACGCGCGACACCGGGGAAACAGTAGAAACGCCATTTGGCGGCAGCCGGATCTTATCGCCGAACCTAAGCGATCTGGCACGGTATGCCGATGCCGAGATCCTCGCCACACACCATCGGTTACGCGCGGCACATGCCCATGCCGAACGCCTGGCCGCCGAAGACCCAGAGCTGGCGAGGCTCAATGCCTTGGTTTACGGTTTGCCATCAAAGTCCGCGCAGCGTGTTGGTGAGGTTATTGAAGGCGAAGCGACCGAAGTAGCGCCGTAGTTTTGCTCTGAAAGCGGCATTGTCAGCGAGTATTCACCGCAGTTTTTAGGAGGAACAGCTTATGAAATTGTTTTTAATGGTCATTGCTTGGTTCGGCGGCCGTAGTTTTCGTGAAATGAACGGCAGGCCAGTGCAGGAGTACGACACTTCGATTGCGGTTGGCATTTTCAGCTTGGTATCAACGGGTATGATCCTCGGCGGCCAATACTTGCTGTGGTCTCACCTGCCGCATACCGAGGCTCATGCAATTTGGATCACCTTGTTTCTCACCACCCTCTATACGTTTTTTTATCGCAACGTTGTCCGTTGTTTGGAGACAATGGGGCTCTACGCGAAGGGTTTCACCATTGCGGCGGTGTTGGGGCTCGTCGTCACCAACGCTTTACTGGCCGGTCACGAATGGGTAATTTTGGCGTTTAAACCGCAAGTCGAGGCGCAAGCGGCGACGAATGGTGTTCATGCTGTTACATCTTATCGAAGCGATTTGGAAGCCTCCCTTCGCTTGCCGCAGCTGCGCGAGGACCGTAAAAGCATCGGCGACGGCATCGTCAGCCTCCAAGCGGAGCGCGAACGTGTCCCGGAATCTGTATCGGCGCTGCAAGACGAAGCAAAACGCTGCGAAGAAACGGCCAAGAAGTTGGGCTGGAAATTGAGTAACCAATATGACCCTTACCAGCGTAATTTGTTAAAAAACAAACTTGTCGCCCAAAACGCCCGTTGCCGCGCTACCCACAACGAAGCAGGACGCTTGCTGCACGAACACCAAGCAGATATGGATTCCCAGATCGCGGAACTGGATAAAAAACGCGGAGAAGTGGAGGGTCGATTGCACAAAGCCGATTCCCAACAGCAGGCTACCTTCGAGCAAGCTTCTCCAGCGTTGGATGCCAGCGCCACATCTGGATTTGCCAGGCATATAGCACTCTGGGCGGCGGTCGGCAATGGGTTGGTGCCGACTTGGGCTGCTTTTGGTTTGATGCTCGGCGTGTTGGCACTAGAGGGCATGTTTTTCGCCGCAAAGTTGCTTTTAAAAGTCGATGCCATCGCCTGGGAGCGGCGGCACGACATTTGGCAAACCCATATGGACGGCAAGTTACGCCAAATGATTCGCCAAGCCTATTTCAGCCAAATGCACAGTATCGTCGACGGATTGAAGCCAGCTCTTAGCGACGATCTTGAAAATTATGTGCGCAACATCGTCGTGCCTAGCTTGCGTATTGAAATGGAAGCAAGCGCTTTCGCGAAAGCTCACGCCAGCGTCGAACGTACGCAGAATAATAACAAACAAGCCGTGCCTGATTTGATTCGCGATTTATACGACTTGAAAACAAAACGCGCCACTGTGTCGCCGCTGCGCTCAACTAGCAACAAAGCTTAAATTCCGATTGATACATTAAGAGGGGTGTACCCATGCAGAAATTATTAGCCGGTTTTATATTGCTGCTAAGCGCAATGATACAAACCAATCCAGATAAGGACGAATTCGTCTTTTTTGTTCAGGATATTTTGATTGAGGAGAGCAAAAATTACATGTTTATGGATATCCCCTATCATTTATTGGCACCGCTGCTGGTCAAGGAAATTACCGTGCATACGCAAAAACGAAATTGGGTAGTGTTTTCCTTATATAAACTTGAAGTAAATACATATCTTAAAGGTGTTTTTCGTGTCAAAGCACTAGGTGTGGCAAATAACTTTATTTTGTTGGGTAAGCCGGAATTGTATTGAAACCCGATCAGTTCGTATGGCACATTAGAGATAATATAATACGCCGCATGGTAGCCATAAATCATTCGGCGGAATACAGGAAGAGCTGGACAACTGGCTCTTCCCTTGTTTTATTTGATTGTCTTGTTTAACCGCATCCAATATAAGCTTTAAATAATTGCGGTACTGGCCTTGGTAATCACCCATAGCACCGACAAATGAAGCGGGTAGAAAATATAAAATGCCCATTGAAACCGTGGCATTGGCACGGCTACAAAACAGGCTAAGACGACAACAGGAATGGCTACCAACGCCCAATAATTACCATTTATGACGCGCATGGCGGCAAGTGCTGCTATTGTAATAATAATTGCGCTTAGGCTGGGTGTTTTGCAGTATGACGAGATTGCAATGCCGATGGTTATGCCGGGCCACCAGAATTCAACCGATGAACCACCGACGATGAACACACAACTGGCTACGATGGTGCTGCCGGTTGTGTGACGATCCATCATATAAAGGGTGAGCGTCATCACCAGTAAGGCAAACATGATGTTTAGCGGCCACCAGATTGCGACAAGACCGCCTAAACCGATGAATGCTGGTGTTGCAAGAGTACCGAAAAAGGCCAGTCGTTTTATGGTTCTAATGAACCCGCCGCGTTCCTTTGTGCCGGGTCTAGCCAAGTTGTAAGCCAAGACGAACACAAACAATGGCATCGTTAATCGACCCGCCTCAAATAAGAATGGTAGTGTTTCGGCAAAAAGGTATTTGTTGATGTGATCTAGCGTCATCAAAACCAGTGCCAGCCCTTTCAATGCCTCAATGGTGCCGTCCTTTACAAGCAGTTTAGGTAATTGCATATTTTAGCCGCTAAAAAAGTGGCTGTTATTTGTTGTTGGCTTTGGCGACGATTTGCCGGGGTACATAGGATGTATTTAATCCTATGCTGATCATCGGTTGGGTGTTTGCCGGAAGCACGGCTTTAGCCGTTTGGGGTGCGGGTGTTGCCAGCGCCGATAATGCGGCATTTATTTTTGTCGCATCGCCGGACAGAAAGGCATCCAGACGCACCGCCCATTTACTAGCCATTCTGATCAAATCGGCTCTGTAGACTGCGTTGTGATAGGGCGTTCTTGAGTGATAATTGGCGGCCCGTGTCCAAAGGTCTCCGGTGTCGTTATTCAAGTGTCCATGTAATCGCCATGCGGCCAGGTCGTAGGCGTAGCAGCCTGACGCAGCAACATCAGCGGCTGTTATGCCATAGTGTGCGGTCAAGCCCTTTAGGTATCTGGTGTTAAACTGCATAGCGCCTACATCATGCGTCCCGTTCTTGTTGCGCACCCATTGCCCAGGCTTGCCAGCTTCTTTCTCCGCCACGGCAAGTACGATGTTTGCGGGTACATCGTAGTGAACAGAGGCGGCGATTGAGCAAACGATTCGTTCATGAAGATAGGGTGGCAATTCCGGCGGCGTATCAATCGGCATACAGGGCATTCCGATAATCGTCAATGTTATCAAACCATTTTTTACCCCTATAAAATCCTGAGTTTTGTGCAAAACGGGTTATTTTCTCGCTCATTTGCGGTGATGAGTTAGACACGGGGCATTTGTTTAAAAAATCAAGACGGTCTCGCGCCATCGTCGCAGCATCCCAATCCCATATATTGAAATAGCGTTTTAATGATGCCGAGCATTCACTCGGTAGTGTCGCCGACGATAAGCACAGTATTGCTTCGCATGACAGTTTGGTATCACCAGTTAGTTGACCGGCGTTAGTTTGTGTTGAGATGAATACAGCTATCAGGCCAATTAACATTCTTGACGGATTCATTGCCGCGCTCCTTTGGTTTATGTGGGGCTGGTACGGTTACTGAATGCGGCGACTTCTGATTGAAGATCAGGTGCGTCACCCGCTAGGCTATCGCCGCCGAATGACGGCATCTCATTGTTGATAGCCGTGGCGACTTGTCCACCTAATGTTTGGTCGATTCGGTTCTGGGCGTATTCTTTGACTGATTCATGCTTATCTTTGGCAACCTGCCCCACGCCTTTAGCTAGATTTGCGCCGGTATCGACGGCGATTTTCGCCGCAGATGCAAGTCCCCTTCCCCCTTGGCTTCCTGATACTGATTGGCTGCTTGTCGATCCAGAACCGGTTTCGCCAGATGACGTAAGGCCCATTGCTTTAGCGAGCGGGCTTGATTGCGAGCTACTTGATATTGATGAATTACTACTCTGGTAATCAGCCAAACCAGCGGACATGCTCGAACTGCCGCCAGATGATGCGTAATCTGTGGAAGCTTTTTGGTACGCGGCCATGATGGCTTGTGTGCCGCCAGCCGCGTTGGCGGCTCCGGTCATGATAGCCGCGCCGCCTACCGCCATCGCCGCCCCAGCTACGCTGGCAGCCGCCATTGCCGAGCCAGCACCAAATCCGTTGCCCAGTGCGCCTGCGCCGCCACCCATCGCAAGATTGCCAATCATGGGTGGGACTTTGTTGGTCAAATGGAGCAACACAATGGCAACAACCAACATTACCCCCATTTCCTTCAAGTTCATAGCGGCATTCATATTGGCATAGTACGTCGTGACGAAGGTTTTTCCGATGCCTACCAGCAAGACCATCGTTAACAGTTGTACGGCAATATTCAGCACTGTTTTGAAATACGCGATAGCCATGTCGGATGTCCAACGTGATCCGCCAAAACCAAGAAAAAACACCCCGGCATAGGCTAATATCCACCCGCTCACCAATAGCAATAGCATATTGACGCCAATCAAGGCCATAACAACCAGGATAATGCCGCTAATGAGGATGCCGACAGCACTGTCAAATGGCGACCATATCGTTGACTTATCCAGCACGGTAAAGAAAATACTAAAGCCAATATCAACAATCCCGGATGGTGACAATGCGGTGCTGATACCTGATGCAGTGCCACCCATCGTTTTCATGGAATCAATGATGTTTATTGCCATAGTCGGGCCGTTTGATAGCAGCCACCAATAAAAACCGGTAAAAACCGTGAACCTGACGAACTCGCCGTAAAAATCACCGATGTCGGCCTTGCGTAAGGCCAACATGCCGAATGTCCAAACCATTGAGATCGTGGCTAACGACCAAAACAAAAACGACGCTCGCGCTGTGATAGTCGTTGCCCATGCGCTTGCGGCATCCAAATAACTGGTTAGGACATTATCTAGCAAGCCCGTACTACTGATGGCGGCTTTTGCTTCAACCGAATAGGCAGAAAACAACACAATCAGCAAACAGGCGATGCTTTTGATAACGGTTGTTCTCATGCCGTGTTCCTCACCATGCTTTTTTGGGACTAGCGACGAAACTCCCGCGACGGATACATAAACCCGCGAACGCCTCCCTTGCCTCTTTGTCTTCAATCTTTTTAATGTTTTCTGTCATGCAATTTTCGTCATTAACCTCCGGTATCGCGGCTGTATTGGATGTGCCGGGGGTTTCCGTTGAGCAGGCACTGATTAAGGCAATGAAAAGGATGACTAAGGCCATCACTGAAAGTCTTTTAGCTATTATCATGTCGGTGTCTCCCCTTACCATGATACGGCTGGGCTGGCGACGAAGCTACCCGTGCGGATTTGTGCAGCGGCGGCGGACTGTTGTGCTTCCTGATCCGCCAGTGCTTGGTTACGGGTTGTGATGGCGTTTTGCTGGGCGATCAATAGTCCGCGCATTTGCAACAACTGATTGGCTTGGGCACTGGCAAGTTGATTGGCATAGCCGATAGCCTGCATTTGGCCGGTCGCACTTTGGGCGCTCGCTTGTAACTGCACCAAGGTATTGGCGTCGTTTTGAAGTTCATTTTGTTGTTGGGCTAATCCTTGTATTGAGGCATTGTTGGCATTTTGTTGTGCGGTTGATGCCAGGATTTTACTGTTTGCAAGTGCCGCCCATTGAGCTGCCGTGCAACCCTCCGCACTAAAGCAAAGGTTATTTTGGTAAGACGCCGTATTTTGGTATTGGGCGAGATAATTAGTGAGATTACCGTAAGTGGCTTGGTAACTGCTCAAGGTATTGATAGTACCGAGGAGATTGCCTATCGTTGAATTTGCCTGATCCCATAGATAGGAGTTTGGCGCGGCGGTGTTTTGCAGCTCTGTCTTGTACTGGTCTAATTGCGTTGTGTACTGCTCGACTTGCTTGAGCGTTTGGGCGACATCTTCCAATGCCGACATTACGTTCTGAGTAAGGTTACTGCCGTCGATAACCGGGATACCGGCATGGGCTGGCATAACTTCACCGATCAACAACACGAACAACAGCGAAATTTTAGCGGCTAAAATTTGTAAATGTTTCATGTTTTTCTCCTTGGCGTTAATAATCAAAAGACTGATAGGGTTTTGTGAAGGTCAAATCTTTGGTAACGATAATATTGAAACGGAAGCCCGGCCTGATCTCCAGCGTGGGCGCAATGTTCATGTTTTTTTGGATCATTTGCGCGGTCACATGCCCTAATTGTTGTCCCAAGGCTTGACTCAACGTGCTACTGGCATTGGGTGTGTAGACACCGGAACCGGTTGCCGTTGTTTGGTTTGACTGCTGGCTATACATAACGCCAGCGGTTACGGCGGACATAATCAGCGCCGAGCCAAATATGCGCAGATAATGATTGTCAACAAGATCGTGGAATCCGGCATATCCGGCGCTGTCAGCACCGGGCATTGCGCCAATATCCATCGCCTTGCCGTCCGGGAAGACGATACGCTGCCAAGCGACGAGTACACGCGCTTGACCGTAGGCCACTTGGCTTGAATAAGCGCCGACCAACCTTGCCCCTTGCGGAAGCAACAGATATTTGCCGGTTGCCGTGTCGTACACATTTTGTGCCACTTGAGCCATAATTTGGCCAGGCAATTCGGAATTGATCCCGGATATTAGCGTCCCAGGAACAACAAAACCCGCTCTCAATTCATACGGCGATCTTGGGACTTCCATTTGGGCGTTGAGTTGCCAGCGGTCGCCTTGACCGTTATGGCCGAATTGTTCGGTAGTATTGGCTTCCGAAGAGGCTCCAGTTTTTATCAATTGCGGAGCGTTATCACCTTCACCGCCCTGCCCTTCTGGATCAGGCACTACGCCAGAATTTTGCAATTGCGCGAGTTTTATTTTGTATATTTCAGTAGGATCGGCATTGGCAGTCTGGCGAACAATCGCCGAATCCCTTGAATTGATGACGCCTCCTGGTGGCGATCCGGTGCTACGCGGAGCTTGTATTTGCACACCCGTATGCGCTTTAATCGCTTCTTGTAATTGTTGAAGTTTCATTTGCCGAATACGCAGCGTTTCGTCATTACCGGCGTGTGGTTGATTTCCCCCCATTTGATTGGGTGGCAACGGCGGCGCATCAAGATTGTCTGCCCGTGCAATGCTCAATGATGAAACATCTGGCTGTGGTTTCGACAATTCCGGCACAATTAAAGGTTTGGTTGGCTCGGCGGCGGGGATAATGCCGCTATTATGATTACCGGCGATTTTATCCGCGAACTTGTTTGTATCCCCCGTGTTCTCCTTGGCCTCTTTATCGGGTCTGTTCTGTTGATTTGCCCGATCCGCCGCAACAAGCATCATGACAATAAGAAAAACCAATACGGCTCCACCGATCAGATACAAGGGCAGATTGTTAACCCGGCGAACACCTGACGCGATTGTATTAGGTGATGAATCTGGATCCATCTGTTGATCATGCACGCTTGTCATCGATTAATTCTCCCTACGAGCCCAGGAACCGGCGGGAATGACGGTATCGTTTTGCATCGCGTAGGCACGGGACAGCGTATCGGTTCCTAGCATGATTTTGATGAGGTATAAGTTCTGGTAAGTTGTTGCAGGTACATCAATGATGTACCGTAAATTGATGCCCGCATCGGATAGCGGGTATTTTTCGTTAAATTCTTGAACGGCATAGCCGTGGTTGCGTAGTGTTGTTATCAAACCAGCACCGAACAGGTCGGTTTTCGTTATGGCTTGACCTATATTGATTTTGGTGCTTGCAGGCGGATACAGCAATTCGATTTGTTTCACTGTGTCAGTTACCAATGTTGTGTTCAGTGTATACGGCGTATGGGATGTGAAGTTGCCATATTGCGGAGTTGCACACCCGCCCATCCCGACAATAGCTAAAAGCAGAAGCGGCCAGTATTTCATGGCTGCTTCCCCTTTTGGATGGTAACGACATCCTGAGATGATCCCACGCCGGCAATTAAAATGGCTTTATCAAAAATCGTGTCCACTATAAAGCGGTCGCCCTGAACACGATAATTCACCATGACTGTTTCATCGTCCGTGAAAATACCGCCTTCTTTGCGGATGACCAGCAGTGTCGGCGCTTCGGTTTGCGCCATTGCCACAGGCATCTGGATGATGGTTTTGTGACCATCGTTGTAAACCCTGACCGGTTTCCAGGCGATGTCGCCGTCACTCGTGATGTCATACTCGAAATTCAAATCACCCAGATATTCGCCGGTTTTCGGCATGGTTTTCTCTTGACGTTCTTTTGTTTCACGATTTTTTGTAGCCTCCCATTTTGCCATCGCGTCTTCAGGGTACGAAAAAGCGACTTGTGGCATGTATTGCGTCCGGTGTGAGCGCAATTGAAAATGGTAGGTGCGGCGATTGGTTGTCACCACTAAAGAAGTTTCCAAGCCGACATCCATTGGCTTAATGATGAGATGCTGAACCTCCGTTGAGCCGCTGCCGGTGATTGCCGGTTCTATCGTCCAGCGGGCTGTATCGCCCAGGTTAATCGAATTGACCTGTTCACCCGTTTGCAAAGCCACATCACACACTTGCAGGACGGCGCAAACAATACTCGGTTGTTGTGCGCCGTAGAGAAAGACAATAGCGCCGCCAGGGCCGGATACCGGTGCAATACCTGTTGCACTCGATGCTTTCCACCTTTCCGCGATAGCCAGCGCGGATTTCTCTTGTTTCGTCAGCTTTGGGTTATTGGTCGAGAAATATAGGTCGGCTAAATCTGGGTCACCGGGAGCCGCCGATGCCATTTGCGCGGCAATCAACAGGATAGGCATAATCAGTGCTGTTAATTTTTTCATGGTTCCCTCTCAGAACTATTGTGTTTGTTTCGACCAGGAGAAATCGCGCACATAAAGGCCAATAGGGTTTTTGTGCAACTGCTCTTCTGTGGTGCTGGGTGTGGGTTCGATGATGTAGACGGTAACCAGCGCCCGCATGTGGGTTGGCTGGCCTTTTACAATGCCTTGCCGGTCACGAGTTGTCTCGATCCAATCCACTTGCCATGTTTCCGGTGTTTGCGGCAACACGGTGCCGATTTCGACATTTACCATTTCAGTTTCGGCTCTTTTAAACGGACTTGCTTCCTCGCTGTCATTCAGCCAATCGTTCATTTTCTGAGTCGCCGGATCGCTTGAGGCTAACAGCGCATATACCGCGAACACGGCTTTGCGTTGCAGCGCCGTATCTGGAGTGACGGTTCTCGCATCGGAAACAAATGCGGCAATTGATGCCCTAATGATGCGTTGATCCACTGTCGTGCCTTTATCAGCACGAGCTACAGCCACCGCTTGGCCGAGTTTATCAACTTCGATAACATAAGGGACAAACTTGGACTGGCTGCCAATATGGATCATCCCGCCAATGCCACCTAGTGCTATCAACAACGATAGAATGCCGAATATCTGCCACATTTTCCTTGATGCAGCGACACCCAGCGTATGGTCATTCCAGGTGCGCCTAGCCGATAAATAGGGATTGTCATTTTCGCCAAGGCGATGACCATTTTCCATTTTATCGTTAGATTTTGTGGGGTTGGCGGGTAGTGATTTTTTCTTAAACATGCTGTTTCTCGCTGTAATCATCAAGATGTAAACCTTTTAACGAAAGCCATTCTTCCGGCCATTGATGACCAAATTTGGCATTTAGGTTCTTAATAGCAGCTATCGATTCCTTATCCGATGCCCCAACGAATGCCAGGGCTAGCGGCCCTAAAGCAAGGTCATAAAGTCGGCGGCCTGATGCCGAAACGTAGTAATACTGGCGTTTTGGTACGGCTGTAGCAAGAATCTCTATTTGCCGGGCGTTAAGCCCCATACGCCGGTATAGCGCGGCGGTATCTTCGTCCCTGGCGTAAATATTGGGTAAAAATATCTTTGTAGCGGTTGATTCGACGATCACATCCAAGATACCGGAATTGGCGGCATCTGATAGGCTTTGTGTCGCCATGAGAACCAGACAGTTTGCTTTACGCAACACTTTCAGCCATTCCCTGATTTTTGCGCGAAATACCGGGTGAGCGAGCATCAACCATGCTTCATCCAGGATGATAGCGGCGGGTTGGCCGTGTAATGCCCTTTCGATACGGCGAAACAGGTATAGCAATACCGGTAATGCGTATTTGTCGCCCAGGTTCATTAATTCTTCGATTTCAAAAACCGTGAAGTCTGAAAGCGAAAGCCCGTCAGTTTCGGCGTCCAACAAATGCCCCATTGAGCCATCCACGGTGTATTGGCGGATGGCCTCGCGAATCAAATCATCTTGGATCGTCAAAGAAAACTCTGACATTGTTCGCGCCCCACTGGTGTACATGCTTGTGATGGCACTGCCAATTTCATTGCGTTGCGCGGCTGATGTTTCAATGCCGTTTAACGCCAGAAGGGTATCTATCCACTCCATTGCCCAAGCGCGGTCGCCTTTGGTTTCCAGGAACTGTAACGGGCAAAAAGCCAACTTTTCGTCATCGGCGGCAATAGTAAAATGCTTGCCGCTCTCGCCTTTTGTCGTGGCGTTAATCGCTGCGGCAAGCGGATACATGCTCATGCCTTTATCAAAGGCGAAAATCGACATACCCTCATATCGGCGTAGTTGTGCGGCGATGATGCCCAGATGTGTCGATTTACCTGAGCCGGTCGGCCCGAATATAAAGGAATGTCCTATATCGCCCTGGTGTAAATTCAAACGAAACGGCGTTGCGCCTTGCGTGACGCAATGCATTAACGCCGGGGAATGTATCGGATACATGGGGCACGGTGCTTCCGCCTCGCCTGTCCAGATGGTACTTGTCGGCAGCAAATCGGCCAGATTCATGGTGTTAATGAGCGGTCGTCTCACGTTTTCGACACCGTGGGACGGCAAACTGCCAAGATAAGCATCCATTGTATTAATGGTTTCGACGCGGGCTGCAAAACCAAGTCGATTGATGGCTTTTTCGACTTGTCGGGCGGACGATTCAAGCTGTTTCCGGTCTTCGTCCATGAGCACAACGACACTGGTGTAATAACCTTGGGCAATCATCCCGCTATTGACTTCGGCAATCGCCGCCTGGGCATCGGCGACCATCGACACCGCATCTTCGTCCACTGGGCCCGTGTTGGTGTTAAGTATTTGATCGAAAATGCCGCGTATTTTTTGCCGCCATTTTTTTCTGTATTCGTCCAAGTGTTTAACAGCCTCATGCGAATCCAGAAAAATAAACCGGCTAGACCAGCGGTAAGTGATCGGCAGCTCAGCCAGGGCGGTTAATATGCCGGGAGTTGATTCCAGAGGAAACCCTTCAATTGCCACGACCTGAATGAACTGCTTGCCTATTTTCGGCACCACGCCGCCCCACAGTTCCTGACCGCCTAGATAACAGTCCAGATACATGGGATTGCTCGGTAACTGCATGGGGTGGCTTAGGCCGGTGATACAAAATTGCAACCAGCTTAACAAGTCATCATGCGTGACTATCGTACCGTCTTCATTCGTTACCTGGTGGCCTCGCATCGGCGTGAGATTGATGGCCGAGGATAAACGCGATTCGATGTTGCTGCATTCGCGTTTGAAAAACTCAATCAGGTTTCTGGTTTGGGTTTTGCTGTCCGGTGCTTTTTCATCATCGTCAAACATTAACTCGACAAATTGACGCTGTGCAAGTAACGGCGGGAAATACGTTACGGTCAGGACGAAATAACCTTCATACATCGTGCTCATACGTTCGAACAAGCGGCGTCTTTCTTCATCAATGGCGGATGTTATGGCATCAGGAAATTTGGATAGGCTTCTAGCCGAGTATGACGGAGCCGGTCTGCGCACAGCATCAACATGGATCATCCAACCATTGCCAAGACCGGACAAGGCTTGATTGATGCGAAACGACACCGCTTCTCTCTGCTCATCGGTACTACTGGCGTTGTCGTCGCCCTGGTAAATCCAGCCCGCCACAAACGAGCCGTTTTTGCCAACAATGACACCATCATCGACCATAGCGGCATAATTGAGTAAATCGGCTACGCTGGCGTCTTTTGAGCGATGTTTGCTCAATTTGCGCTCTTTGGCGGCCTCAACAACGAGGCTGGCTAGTAGCGCAAGCAACACAATCCCAAGAGCCGATATGGTAAGCGTAATAGTTTCCGTCATCGGTATTGGTTCCCTTGACTGGTCGTATTGATACGAAAGGGTGTGCTGCGCGCTGAGTAATAGGTTTTGTATCGACGATGCCGAAGATACACAAAACGCATTTTAGGATCAGCTTTGCCCATGACGCGAAACGCATAAATAGCCCCTGACCATAGCAATAGGCCGACTATTGTCGCTCTTAATTCTTGTGCGCTGAAAATCAGCGCGAAAGCCAGCAAACCGGAGAACATCACCAGCTCACGATCCCCGCCCATGAACAGGTTTTCCCGGTTACCAGCTCTTCGAATAGGGATCGCGCGGAGTGCCATTTATGCGCTTCCTTCCTGATTGATATGGCCTGCAAGTAGTGTTTGCGTTACGCCATCATTAAGGGCGATTTCTGCGCCTGCACCAAAGAATGAGGTCATCACGTTATTGGCACCGACTAATAAAGCCATGACCAGGACGATAAAGATCAAGGTGCGGAAGAAGCCGTTGAGATCACCGCCAAAAATCAGCACACCACCGGCAACAACGATACCGATGATTGACAGGCCAAATGCCACCGGGCCAGTGACTGAGTTTTGCAAGTTGGTTAGCCACGATTCATACGGTAATCCCCCAGCAGTGCCAGTTGCATAAGCCTGTTCAGGTGCAAGAAAAGTGATAGTAAGCACCATGAATAGCGCAAGATTTTGATTTTTATTCAAGTGCATTTGTTATTCCTATAGTGCATTAACAACGTATTGGCCGTTTTTGTAACCTAAGACTTCAATAATTTCTTGTACGCGGCGGCCTTCTTGAGTTCTGGCGATGTGTACAACAACATGAACGGCTTCGCCGATGAGCGGTTCAATAGGTTTGGGTGAATCGGGGTGCATACTGATGAGCATGGCCAGACGGTCAAGCCCCGCCCTGGCGTTATTGGCGTGTAACGTTGCAGCGCCGCCTTCATGTCCGGTATTCCACGCCATCAGCAGATCAAGGGCTTCTGGCCCGCGTACTTCCCCAACTAATATGCGGTCTGGGCGCATACGCAACGTGGTTTTAAGCAGCGCCGTCATACTAACTTCCAGACTCGTGTGATACTGCACGCAGTTGACTGCTGCGCACTGGATTTCTCCGGTGTCTTCTATAATGAACACCCTTTCGCTGGGATCGAATTCGACCATTTCGTTAATGATTGCGTTAACAAGTGTCGTCTTGCCGGAACCAGTTCCACCAATGACCAGGATGTTTCTATGTGATTTGATTGCGGCTGTTAAAACCTCACGCTGTGCAGCCGACATGATATTGGCTTCTACATATTGGATTAGCGTAAAGATAGCCACCGCTTTTTTCCTAATCGCGAAAGTTGGAGCGGGGACGACTGGCGGCAACTGTCCGGCGAACCGCGATCCGTCTAACGGGAATTCTCCTTCCAGTATGGGTTTTAACCGGGTGACTTCTTTGCCATGATAGCCGGCTATAGTCTTAATAATGGCTTCGCCGTGGTTGGCTGAGAGTGTCCCAATACAACGCATTTTTTCGCCAAGTCGTTCTTGCCATAACTTGCCGTCTGCATTGAGCATGACTTCGACTGTTTTTGGATCATTCAAGGCATCAATAATCAACGGGCCTAAGTCACGAATTAGTTTCGTTTTTGCCCGTTCTTTGACTGTCGATAAAGAAGGTTCATCGTGATGTGTCATCGTTTTTATCGACCACTCAGCTATGTTGCAGCCGACTCTACACCTAAAATACGATATAACGAAATTAATTTTTACAAAATATGATGCTATCCGCAATAAACTTAGACGCGCTATTGAGGTTTTGGATGAACAGTGTGGTGGGAAACGGATTTAAAAACGAAGGTGGTGGTCACCAATAATTGACTAAATTGGGATAAACAACCCTGATAATGCCATGAGGCCTTATCACTTGTGTAACAACACAACCACTAAGACGGGGCTGATGGCGAATAAAATTACACCGCCCTACCCTTCAATCTGAAAGTTGTTGCTGTTACTTTTAAACCACCTATTTATGGCTGCATTCAACTAACGATATTGAATGGCGATGATGTGTACTTTTTTAATTTTTCACGGGCATATTCCGCCCATTTTTTGACGGCATACGCATGATGTGCCGTCAAAACAACCGACACCCTCTCGAAACCTTCGGGCAAACCATCCCCTTTATCACCCGTAAGTAATGCTAAGCTTTTGCTATCAAGGTCTGTTGTTTCTAACAATGCCGGAAGTGGCGTTTCTAATGCGTCAGCAAGTTGCTCCATAATGCGTAGTGACGGATTGGCTCGACCATTGGTTAGGTCTGAAATGAATGATGTAGACACACCAGATAATTCTGCCAATTGTTCCTTAGTCCAACCTCGTTCATCCAGTAAGCGAAGAACGTTAGTAAAAAAAATTTGATTATAAATTTGATTATGCACGATGAATATTAATTCGGCCTTAAATTTTAGCCGCTAAAATTGTTTAATTATTATAATAGGTTTATATAAACTCTTTCAGTATTCATAACTCTCCCTACTTTTCACATCATTATTGAGGATTAATAGGAAATAAGTAGAATTAATGACAGCTGTAATATGTTAGCATCATTCAAAATGAAATTGCTGGATAAAGGGAATCAAGAAGATGCGGCTCATTTGCCGCCTAGGGAAGGAATTTGCTACGCTTGACAAACCATCATAATTATTTCAATTTACCAAAGGAAATGATTGGCCATGTCAAACATTGAGCGACATGGCTACACAAATCATTCAATTGATTTAGCCCTTATAACCAGACCATTCGGTAATCAACATGAATCCACAACAAACTAACACCGCACATAGTCTTTATGCGCTTTACGAAACATTACCGGCGAATGTTCAACAAACGTTTCTTGAAGAATTAGTACAAAAGAAACATCGTGAAATCAAAGCTCTTGCTTTTTCTGATCCCATTGCCAATGAAAAACGCAATACGGTCATTTTGGGTGTGATGGAAGATGCTTTTTCCATACCCGATAATTTTGATGCAGCTTTACCCGAAGACATGCTTAATGAATTTTATACCCATAAACTATGAATCTGCTGCTGGATACCCATATTTTGCTTTGGGCATTAGCCAAGCCTAAACAATTGCCCGATAAAGCGGTTAAAGCTATTTATCAAGCAAATGCTGTATTTTTTAGCCCGGTTAATCTCTGGGAAATTGGCATTAAATCGACTATTTGGCCGGAGTACGGTATTAAACGGATCGAAGATATTCACGCAGGGTCACTCAAAGCGAATTTACAAGAACTGCTGATAAATTCAGCCGATACGATGCTGGCAACACAATTCCCCATGATTCATCGTGACCCTTTTGACCGGTTATTGATGGCTCAATCGCATAACAATCAATACCACTTAATCACCGTTGATGAAAAAATCGCCCAATATCACATGCCTTATGTCATTATTGTCTAGGGAAAAAACAGCCAGACAAATCAATCAGACCTTTTTACCATAAGCTTCCATCTGCTTCTTGTACATGAACTCATTGTATTCTTTCTCACTACCGAATCCTTGATGCTCCCATACTTCCACTGATTTTTTCTTTACGGTCACTTCCTTATTTTCCAATTCCCAATCATGCCCCCAATCTTCTTTCAGCGCATTATTCAAGAATCCGGCATAGGATTTATCGGCTTTGGTATTACTGTACAAAATATTACGTTTGACGTAATCAAAACCATGCCTTTTCTCAAAGGATTCTAAAGCCGACAGTATAGTTTTCTTGGCTTTGTGCTGATCTGGGACAAATGACAGCAATTGATCCAGTGAAGAGGATATTTCATTACTTGGCGGTAGTAATTCGAGTAATGGCTCTTCTGGTTTACCCGGTATGGATTTAATAGGTTTCTTAATAAAGATTAAGAACCGAATTGCGCCTACGCCGCGACCATGCTTAATTTCGTCAAATTCAAAATACAGGTCTGCTTTTTCTGCTAATTCTTTTTGGGTGGGTTCAAGAATACGATCCCTAAAATTACTGTAAAGCTTATATTGGTCTTTCCGTATACCCAACATATCCCGAAGTTGTTGCAATTCTATTTCACGCTCCTTTAAGCGCTCATACTGCTTTAACAAAGTGTACATCCGCATCGTGTACTGGCTTTTAAAGCTCAACAACATTTCTAACTTACTAGAGGTAAAGTTTCCTTTAAGCTGTAATAGATACGGTTTTAATAATGGGTCAAACGTTAAATTAACAACGCCCGTGCCATCAATATAATCAGCCGAAGAAACCCAGTGGGTTTGCAATAATCGTCCTGGCTCCTGTATCTCTACAACCTTCCCTAACAAATTTTTAGTAATCTTTTTACAATCTGCATAAATGTGATTTTTGTTAATGCCTAAAAAATCCGCCAATTCATGAAGGCTTATGCTATAGGGCTTAAAGTCCTCATCATCCGGTTGAATTCTGGCTATCATTGTAAAGATAAGACGTTGCTCACCCAAGGTTAAATTATAACGTGATTCAACCAACTCATTAGCTTGGGTAACAATTAGCGAAGCAAGCAGTGGTTTTTTCTTTAATTTAGCCATTAAACCTACCTAAATTGTCATACTCAAAAATACGTAATCACACTGAATTTGTTATAGTTCGATTTTAATTATATGTTTTATAATGACTTTTTAAATATTTATTATTTTAAATTTAATGGGTAAATTCAAAAAAACAGGAGTTCCCATATCCAAAAAGGCAAGTGTAATTCGAATAAAGCACGGTTAGCACTGATTTTGTTATAGTTTACATTGAATTTGTTATAGTTCACACTGTTTTTGTTATAGTTCACACTGTTTTTGTTATAGTTCACACTGTTTTTGTTATAGTTCACACTGTTTTTGTTATAGTTCACACTGTTTTTGTTATAGTTAGCGTTGTAACAGTATGATTAATAAAACGAAAAATGCTCAGAAAACATATAAAACAATAAAAACATATAAAACAACTACAACTACATGAAAAATTTAAATATCAATCAGTAGTAGTTAGTTTTTTATGCAAAAAAAGTAATTATTTTCCGACATCAATTGAAACAGGTTTTGAATGTTTTTGGTTTAGAGACATTCTTTGTAAGATAAAGCTATAGCGGCTAACGGCTATCATGCTGGATGAAGCTTTAGATAAGCTTAAGAAAGGTAATGTTTTACATAACGACAAGTCGCCAAACAATAAATAATGTTTCGCTAGACTTCAAAGCTGGTAATGGCTTAGAAGTACACCATTACCCATTCATCGGCAAGAAATCTTAATTTGAAATAAAACTAGCTACTTACCAAGATTATGTATAAAATAATATACATATTTAGTTTGTTTAGGGGGTGTGTTTTCAGTTACTTAACATAGGTTACTAAATTCCTCAGTAATAACAGTAATGTTATTTGACTGATGGCGTCAATACAGCACAAGGTGCATAGGCTAGTTCCTCATCCAATAAGGGATGCATCTAGCAAGAGAGAAAAATATGAGAATTCAATCTAAGTATTTGATTGGTAAAAATTTAGTTACCATCCTAAACACGAGTATTCGTTTATGTCAGCACAACAACAAAAAGATATTAAGTGGGCGGGTTCTTCTAAAGAAGACCTTCTCTCTTTTCCAAGAGAAGCTCGGCACGAAGCCGGTTTTCAGTTAGGTCAAGTACAATTAGGGTTAGAACCTGATAACTGGAAACCTTTTAACGGGATTGGTGCTGGAACTAAAGAAATCCGTATCCGCGATAAGGATGGTATTTATCGCGTCCTTTATGTGGCAAAGTTTGAAGAAGCTATCTATGTTTTACACTGTTTTCAAAAGAAAACAGAATCGACCGCACAAGCAGATAAAGAGATTGCTAAAGCTCGCTATCAGGCTATAAGTAAACGATAGTCCGAGTTATAGTCTAAAGTCATATACTTGGCTTTAGACGTAAATTAATTTAAGAGAATTAAAAAATGAATATTGATACTGAAATTCGCCATGTTACCAAAGCAGGCTCTAATATTTTCTTGGAGCTAGGGTTTGATGCTGTTGAAGCGGAACAGTTTCAAATAGAATTACAACAACACGTTAACAACACGATTGCATTGAAAGAGCAATTAATGACCGAATTGGCACAATGGATTGTTGATAATCATCTAAAACAAATCGAGGCTGCGGAAATATTGCACGTTTCGCGTCCGCGCGTTTCTGATTTAGTGAATAAAAAAGTTAATAAATTTACGTTTGACACGTTATTAAATATGCTTAATCGTGTCGGAAAACCTGTCCGTATTGTTATTGGTTAATAATATTGCCGTTAACAAACACAAATGGCAAATAAGGGCGATTAAATTTGGGGCATTAGGGCACACCATTACCGACAATTTAAGCTTGGATGGGCATAACCGCTTTTCCGACTTCAATGCCAATGGCATAAATTAGGTGTAACAACATTTCCTTACATTGCTCGGTAACACATTGATAAGTATTTTTCTTAATACTTGTCGATAGGCCTACTGTTGTCAAATAAAATATTTTTTTAGTTCAAAAGTTTGGATCTGGGTGACTGTTTCTAGTGATTTTGAATCAAGAAAAATAATGATTGGAACAGACAGCAATTAGCTGTAAGCCATCTACTATACGCAAATTACGAATAATGAGTTTTTCGTACAGGCTATTGAAACTTCAAGCAAACATATCCCTTATTGAACTAATAAAATACGTCAGATATACCTACCAGATAAACGTTTCTTTACACATTTCGGTGATTATTTTAACGACCCTCCTCCTTGACTTCATACACCCTCAAGCTTTAGCAAATTTTAGCCGCTAAAATTCTTGACACATAACTACTGTTTAACTAAACTCCATTAAGGTCTGGCGATTATCACCGCCATTTTTCAGCTAAAGCACTAAACAAATAACGATGGACGATTTTCATGGCGAAACGACTCACTTTGGATCAGTTCGAGCAAGTGGTCAGCGGGATGCAATTGAATGCTAAGACAGTGGAAATAGCGCGGGAGGTGCTGGTGGAAGGCAAGCCGCAAATTGAGTTGGTCGCCGCAACCGGATTAACCAAGGGCGCAATTTCACAAGCCGTCAATCGGGTGTGGCTGGAATATGAAACCAAAGCAAAAGGAGGGGAGCGGGTATCGGTCGTGCTTCCCGAACATCAAGCGTATATCGTCAAACAATGGGCTGCGCACTTCGCCGACAAACCGGATAAAAAGAAATGAAAACGCTTGTTACGGCTAACCAAAAAGGCGGGGTGGGAAAAACATCAACACTTGTCCACTTGGCATTTGATTTTTTTGAGCGCGGTTTAAAAGTGGCGGTGATTGACCTTGATGCACAAGCAAACGCCTCCCACACCCTGCAAGCGTTTAAATCCGGCCTGACCGCCAGCGAATTGTTTGCCAGTACGCCGCCTGACTATACCCAAGCTACTGCCAATTCTAAGGGCATGATTTTGATTGAATCGGATACCGGGCTGGCTAATATGGACAAAATGACGTTGCAGGAGGCAGGTCGGAATTTTCAAGCAGCTATCAAAGGGCTGGATGAACAGGGCTACGATGTTTGTCTGATTGATACCGCCCCTTCCCTTGGGGTCACAATGGCGGTGGCCTTGCTTGCATCCGATTATGTGCTGTCGCCGATAGAACTGGAGGCATACAGCATTCAAGGCATTAAGCGGATGGTCACCACCATCACCAACATCCGCAGAGCGAATCCAAAGCTGAAATTTTTAGGCATGGTTCCCAGCAAGGTTGATGCACGTAACCCTCGTCATGGTCGGCATCTGAAAGAATTGAATCAGGCGTACCCACAATTGATGGTGCCTACCGGAATCGGTTTGCGTAGCAGCATCGCCGACGCGCTGGCGTCCTGTGTGCCAGTCTGGAAGATTAAAAAAACAGCCGCCCGTAAAGCGACGCAAGAACTCAGGGCGCTGGCCGCGCATGTATTTGAAAAAATGGAGATAAGTAATGACAACCGCTAGCACCAATTCCTACGGGCTGGGCTTGGAAGGACTGGGTGATCTTTCCGCCCTTTTAGACACACCTTCTAACGTTCATCAAGGTAACCCGCTTGAGCTGGATATGAGCCTGATTGATGAAGACCCTAATCAACCGCGCACCGAAGACAATCCCGGTTTTGCCCACGAAAGCTTAGCCGAGTTGTCGGCCTCTATTCGGCTGCGTGGCGTTAAAACGCCTATCTCTGTTCGTGAAAACCTGGATGTGCCGGGGCGCTATATCATCAATCATGGCGCCCGCCGGTTCCGTGCATCAAAACGTGCCGACAAGACTACCATCCCGTGTTTCATCGACAATGATTATATTGACGATGACCAGGTGATTGAGAATTTGCACCGTGACGGCCTGACTGCGCGTGAGATTGCCGATCACATTGGCCGTAAACTGGCAATGGGTATGAAGAAAGGCGATATTGCCAAGGCCATTAGCAAGTCGGCGGCGTTTGTGACGCAGCATGTCACGCTACTTGACCTTCCCGATCCGATTGCCGAGATGTTCAATGCCGGTCGTACCAGAGACGTGACCGTGGTTAATGAATTGGTGACGGCCTACAAAAAAAATCCACAGGAAGTCACCGACTGGCTACTCGACGAAACCCAGGAACTGACACGGGGAACGGTCAAGTTGTTTCGGGAATTTCTGGATAATAAACGCCGTATTGATGACGAGGATGACAACGACGAGCTTATCAATACGGCACCTGTTGAGCCTTCGGCTGAAGCTGAAACCATCAACACACCGAGCAATCAAGCTGTTGATGCTGAGGCGGGTCATGTTGTCGCCGAACCAGATGAGGCTGTACAAAACCCTCAGGTCAATAACGATGGTGGCAACATCAATGATGCAAAGCCGGTAGTGAAGGAAAAAGCCGTTGAGCCGGCCAAAATCAAAAAAGCGATTGTCCAGGTTGCACACGAGGGTAGGGCAGCTCGTTTGATGCTTGATCGCCGTCCATCGACAAGCGGCTGGGCATGGTTCAAGTATGAAGACGATGGAGAGGAATTCGAGGCCGCGTTAGCGACCGTGCAACTGACCGAGATTCTGGAAGGAGTCTAAGTTATGAAACAACGCCTGATAGTGATGAACGGACAGCGCATCGTTCAGGGCGAGCAAGACGGGCAATGGCAAAACGAAAAGGTAGAAAAAGCCAATGGCGTCAAGCCGGGCGTCTATAACCTGTATTTGTCGAGCCAGGCCGACAAAACCAAAACCTATGCCGGGATTATTTTGCATACCGACAAGAGTCATGTGTATCAGCAAGTCGGGAAGAGTTTTGTTGTGCATCATTATGCCGATTTTAAAAAGGTGCCCACTGTAGGGCAGACGAAAAGCATCAGCTATGACGAGCAAGGGAAGGCGGTTGCTGTGGATGCTGAAAGCGTTAAGTTAAGTCAGGGGTTATCGCGATAATTTTAGCGGCTAAAATTGGTTTGTTGTGGTTGATGGCTCTCAATTCTAGTCGAATAACAGCAATATAAAATCAAGAAAAAACTTAAGCAATGCGTAATATAATCGCGTACTTCTACAATCCACTCGCATTATTCTAATTTCCAAAATTGAGAAAGCCCATGAAAATAATTTTTGATGCTGCAATCGATTTACTTAAAGAAGTCGGCGTTCACGTTTTAGGTCATGTCTTAGGACACAAAGCCACCAAAAAACATGAGCCGCTTTCGCTCAACGAAGGGCATTATCTCGCGGTGCGCGAGCAACTTTCAGAGCTTTCCAGTCAGCACGAAGACAATCTCGCCTTGCAACAACAGCGACTAGCTTTGGAAAAAGAAGCACTCGCCGTGCAAACCCAACTCAGCAAAGACTATTTAGCCCATCTGCACACCGCGCAACAAAAAGAAGTCGAATTGCGGGTGCAAGAAATTCAGGCAAGTTTTGATACTCACAATTGGTCGGGCGTGTTAAGTCGGCAAGAAGCAGTAAAATTATTAACTCAAACCGCCGCACAAACACGCTTGTTAATGATTGTGTCTGAACCGGATGTCAGCCCGTCTTGTCCGCCGTCATTTCAGCACGATTTAGGCAAAGAAGTGCGCGGTAAACTCAAGCAGTTTCTGGAAAAATACTATCCCGCGCATTCCAATGCAACGGTCGAGTTTTTCGGGAAGTTTTTTAAATCAGAAGTGTTTGATACGGAAATTAAACAGATAGAAGATGTACTCGCGCCCTTGCATTTAGCCACCATTGTCAGCGATGTGACGCGCAACGAAGTCATGTTTCATTTACGACTTTGCTTTGGTGCGGATGCGCCCGCGTTTTCGTTGTCGCCTGCGTTTCCCTGGAAAGAGGAACACCAGCGGTTAATGGCTGAGGGGATGGATAAAGAGGACAGTTTGGAAGCGGTGCAGAAAGCCATTGTGGATATTCAGCAATTATTGGCAGGGATGTTGGCGGATATTTATTTCCTGTGGCTCAATCCTTTGCATGAACCGCGTTTGTTTACGTTGGCAGAAGATAAAAGATTTCCAGCGGATTGGTTGGATACGGTGTTTGCAGCTTTGCGGGATGTGCAAACCAAGCGATTAGCTGAATATGAGAAGGCGTTGCGGGAGAAGGAGCAATCAACAGAGTTAGTGCCAGTTGAATCTAAAAAAGAAGAGGATTGGCAAACGATAGGCAAATATAAAGTAAAAGAAGGTTTGGCTGTTGATAATGAAACGGGCTTGATGTGGTGTCGGTTTGCAGTCGGTCAAAAATGGGAAAATGGTACAGTGCAAGGTGAAGCACAAGAAGTTACATGGGAAGAATCATTTTTAATTGCTAACAACTTTAATAGAATGGGTGGTTATGGCGGTTATACGGATTGGCGATTGCCGACAATAGAGGAGTTGCAAACACTACTTGATAATTATGAAGGTGATAAAAACAAGAAAGTCCAATATATCAATAGTATAATTTTTCCTAGAAATTTCTTTATGCTTTGGTCGTCCTTTTCCTCGCCTGGTGATAGTTACGCATGGTGCATGAGGTTCGATTATGGTAAATCCGAAAACACTTTTAAGCAGCACAACTATGGAGTTCGACTCGTGCGTGGCACAAAATAATTTTTGCTTGTTGGTGTTTAATGCGTTTGGCGGTTGTCAGCACACCCTGCACCGCTTGAAATAATAACAGGGAGACACACATGCCAACTATTTTGAGAACAGCCAGTTTTCGTTTTCACTTCTATTCCAATGAAGGCAATGAGCCACCGCATATCCATGTACGATGCGCTGATGGCGAATGTAAGTTTTGGCTAGAACCTATTGGTCTTGCCAGTAATCGCGGCATTACACCGACCGATTTACGCAAAGTTGAACAACTCGTTTTTGAAAACAAAAAACTGTTACAGGACAAATATCATGAATATCACAACCTTTAAATCCGAACCCGTTGCCATTAAAGCGTGGGCAGAAAAACGCTATATTTACCTTGAATTAACCGATGGACGAATATTTGGCTTTCCTGCTGACCGCTTTCGCATTCTCAGCCAAGCCACTGAAGAACAACTTAAAGCCGTTGCTTGTGAGTTAAACGGTTATGCGTTGCGTTGGGAGGAATTGGATGAAGATTTAACGGTCAGTGGTATTGTCGCTGGGCAATTTCAACTGCCTTTATCGAAACAAGCTGCATAGCATTATGCAAGCAATCGAATTTGAAACAACCGCCCGTAACCACTTTATTCGCATTCCCGATAATGTCCCTGACGGTATTTTAATCAGGGTTTTGCTGCTGGTTAATGACAAAGTCGTAACGCAAGATGCATCCGATGACCTAAAAACCTTATTGACGACTGTTGCCGAAGGTCTGGATGAGTCTGATTTTGAACGGATACGCGATTTTGGCAGGGTGTATGAAGATAACTTAAAAGATAATTCACAGCGATTGACTAAAAAATGGGATGTCTTTTTCGCTTCTAAAAGTGTTTTTGATGATGACTTTCTCGCGGAAAGGGATAACGACATACCGCAAGAGCGGAAGTTTTATTAATGGTCATGCTATTTTTAGGAAAAATTTTAGCCGCTAAAATTAGTCTGCCGTGATCGATGCCGCTTTATGGTATCTGAACAAACCACGCCAGCTATTAGTGAGTGCTTATCCATAACAAAACTGCTGCGGCCAAAATAGTGAGGCAAGAGGCCAGTAGGTTCATGGCACTGATACGGTAGGAATCGCGGATAGGGTGAGCGATGCGGCTTAATGAGGCGTCCACCTCTGTTTTTATCGTTGCCACAAACTCTTTTGCACCCGCCTGTAGCAATTGCTCCATTGATGCTTTACTGGCATTCAGTGACGCATTTAGAATGCGTTCCGCCTTGTCTTTGGCGTCAGCACTCCATCTTAACGAGATGTCTTCCAGCTCTGATTTGAACTGATCGAGCATTTCTTGCTGGGCTTTCTGACTTTCCTGCATCAATCGCTTATTGATGGTTTGCAATATCAATATGGGGTCATCGCGACCGACGGCTATGCCGTGCTTGACCGCGATTTCCTTAATCAGCTCTTCCACTTCCGTTTCCTGGCTCATCTACAGCACCGATGCGCTATCCATTTGATCGTACAGTTGTGCCTTGATTATTTTAAGCCGCTGACGTGTCATGATCGTATTGGTTTCCAAGGCAATGGCTTCATCGAAAGTCAATCGGTCTTGCAGCATTTCGCTTAAATCCCGACCGAAGGTCTCTTCTTTCAGGTTCGGTATCCGCACAATGGCCGACACGCGTGATTTATTGGCGGTGTATGCCTTCAGTTGTTCGAAGCTTTTGCCTTCATGTTCAATCGGCCCCCAATAGGGATTTAGCCAGACGACGAACAGTGCTTCTGTCGGGTACTGACCGGCGAGTTGCCCGAATCCGGCGACTGTATCAAGCAGCGCCTGTCCACCGGTAATGACAGTATGTATCACCAATTCATGCCCCATGCTGTGAAGCAATTCGGGGACGTTATTCGTTATCAGGTAGTGCGACAGCGGAACAAACGAACTGGCGCCGTTATCGATGATGACATCATGTTCCGATGGGGCGATTATTTCAATCAGCGCGTCGAAATGCCGCGAATTTATTTCATCGCCCTCCATGATCTGGAGTTTATGCACATTCAATGCCTTGTACCCAAACAGCGTGGAATTCACCGGATCGGTGTCAACGCATTTGGGGTGTTGCCCTTTGCTGGTTTTGTACTGGGCAAGAGCGGCGGCAATCAGCGATTTTCCAACACCGCCTTTTCCTTGTAAAACCATGTGTATTTTTGCCATTACAAATAATCCTCTTTTTTGGGGGATGAATCAAAGATGAAGCCGGATTGTTGCGGCTTCGTTGTTGTTGGTTTGGATTCCTGTTTTACGCTTTCTTTTTTCTTTGGCGTTGGCTGTTGTCCGGTTTTGGTGTTAGCGGTAATCACCAGGTCATTGCCTCGACGGATTAGGCGGTTTGTGTAATTCAGGAAGGTGTCATAGCCAAATTCAATCCGTTTGTTTTCAAACATGTGTTCCCATATTGTTTTAACCGCATAGCCTTCGCCCAACGCTTCTTGTACGTCAGCTTTGACGGCCAGGAACGCCACCAGATTTTTATCCCTTTTCCTGGATTGTTTTTTCTTGATCCATTCGCCAAGCTGATCGGAATAACGTTTGCTCATTTCAATTATGCGTCAATTGTTTTTCTGTTGAGGTCAATTACATGCCGTTTATTGCCTATTAATTCCGATTGCAGGCCGGTTAGTTATAATTTCGATATAGTGTATATTAAAACTGGTTTATAATACTAAAAAAATAGTATATATCGAATTTGTATTGATATTATTTCCTGGTGTAACCGATCGTCAGATCCGGGCAAGATGTGTGAAGTTAGCTAACCTGTAAACCGGTTATCTATCTTCACTTCCCTTATTCGCGCTACGCACTCAACGGACATTTTGCTCTGCGAGGCGGACGGCTACCGCCTTTAGTTAATACGGCTAAAACTGCTTTGAGGTTTTATGATGGAAAAAGACAAACAACATCACACCCGGAAGCATGGCCTACATCTTCGCGTACCCGTGCTTCCAGAAGAAGAATCGTTAATTAAGCGGAATGCCGAGCGGGCGGGTTTAACGGTTGCGGCTTACTTGCGCAATGTAGGTATGGGCTATGAAATCCGTGGCATTGTTGATAACAACGAGGTCGAGAAGCTAGCAAAAATAAACGGCGATCTTGGCCGCCTAGGCGGTCTTCTCAAGCTTTGGTTGACTAATGACGTTCGTACAGCGCAGTTCGGCGAGTCCACCATCCGGGCGGCATTAGCCCGCATCGAAGATACGCAAGACAAAATGATTGATGTGATGAGGTCTATCGTCAGGCCACGGGCGGGGAAGTGATTTTTTTAGCGGCTAAAATTTTTAGAGTGCTTGCATGATTGCCAAGCATGTCGCGATGAAGTCGGTGAAGAAAAGTGATTTTGCCGAATTGGTTAGTTACATGACTGACGAGCAAGAGAAGAACGAGCGGGTTGGTTTCGTGTCGGTCACTAATTGCCAATCAGACCGACCGGATGCGGCTGTTCTTGAAGTCATCAATACGCAGGGGAAAAACACTCGCGCGGAGTCTGATAAAACCTTTCATTTAATGGTGAGTTTTCCGCCCGGTGAACAGCCGGACGATGTGATTTTGAAGGCTATTGAGGCACAACTTTGCGAAGGCTTGGGTTACGGTGAACATCAGCGTGTAAGTGTTGTGCATCACGATACCGACAATTTGCATATCCATATTGCCGTCAACAAAATTCATCCGACTCGATACACCATTCACGATCCCTATTACGGCCATAAAGTTATTGGACAGCTTTGCGAAAAGCTTGAGCAAAAATACGGGCTTACACAGGTCAACCATAAGGCTAGAAACACGGCATCAGAAAATCAGGCCGCCGACATGGAGCATCACGCAGGCATTGAAAGCTTGTTGAGCTGGGTTAAACGCGAATGCCTGGATCAAATGCAATCCGCGAATTCATGGGCAGGATTGCATCAGGTGTTGCAAGAGAATGGTCTTGCATTGCGGGAGCGCGGCAACGGGCTTGTGATTGCCGATCAGGATGGTTTGATGGTTAAGGCAAGTTCCGTCTCGCGTGAATTTTCAAAGAGCAAGCTTGAGGATAAGTTTGGTCAGTTTGTGCCGACCGCTGACCAGTCTGTGAATGCCGACCAAACAGCGAAAAATAAGTACGAAGCTCGTCCTGTCTGTTCCCATATCGATACCACCTTGTTGTTTGCCCAGTACCGGGCAGAACAAAAAAACAAAATTGTTAATCGTGCTAAGGAATGGAAGCTTGCCCGTGATAACAAGAATCGGTTGATTGAAGAAGCTAAGCGTTCTAATAACTTAAAACGGGCGTCAATTAAGCTCATAGCCAAGTCTAGGGAAGAAAAGAAGCTGCTTTATTCAATCGCTAGCAAAGGTCGGCACACAGCGATAGAACATATAAATGTGCAGTATCGCCGAGAGAAGGAAAAGATATTTGAGAAGCATCAGGCGCAGCAGTGGATCGACTGGTTGCGGAGTAAAGCGATTGAGGGCGACAAGGAGGCACTGGCTGCCCTTCGTGCGCGAGAAGCAGCGCAAGGTCTTAAAGGCGACACCATCGGTGCTGGTGACGGTCAACGGTTGAAATCGGGAATCAAGGCTGATCAGGATAGCGTCACCAAAAAAGGCACCATCATCTATCGGGTAGGTACGTCCGCCATTCGAGACGATGGCGACAAGCTAAAGGTGTCCAGGGAGGCTACAAAAGAAGGGCTGGAAGCGGCCTTACGCATGGCAATGGAGCGGTACGGTAATCGAATCACGGTCAACGGCACTGACGACTTCAGAGAGAAGATTGTCCGTGCGGCGGTGACAGCCAAGCTTCAAATCACATTTGCCGATGCCGCCTTAGAGCGTAGGCGGCAATCTTTATTATCTTCGGAGAGTAACCATGACTCAACAAATCATCAAGGACGAGGAACTGGAAGCGGCGTTAATGTCGTTGGATCAACCGCAATCGCTACAAGCCCAACAGGGCAGGGCATCAATAACGGAATCAACCGATTCGGATTCTCAGCTAAGCCCAACATTGGCCGCGTTGGAAGCCAGCCGCCGCCCGAAAGTCGCAACGGCTTGCGAAACTTGTCCAACCTCGATGTGGTTTGCATCACCAGCGGAAGTGAAATGTTATTGCCGGGCAATGTATCTAATCGTCTGGAGCAGCAAGGAACCCAACCAGATAACACACTGCGACGGCCAATTTCTGATGCAAGATTAGATGCTTCCGCAATTGCTGCGGCAGATCAGTATATTGAAGAGCGTGAACAGAAACGCATTAAAATAGTCGATATATCGAAATATAGGCGATATAATGAAACCGACATTGGTAATGCGACATTTTCCGGGATTCGTCGAATTGAAGGGCAATCATTGGTTCTTCTAAAACGCGGCGAGGAAATTGTGGTGATGCCGATTAACGAGGCAACCGTCCGCCAGATGAAAAGGCTATCTATAGGCGATCCTGTCACCATTGCTGAAAATGGGTCGATTAAGACGACGAAAGGAAGGCGCAGATGAAAGATAAGTTTAATAATGCCGTTGGGCCGCAGGTACGGGCGGCAAGGCCAAAAGCAAGCAAGGTTATTCCTGTTTTGGGTATGGCTACGCTGGTTGGCGGTCTACAATCGGCGACACAATTCTTTGCGGCTGAATTTGGATACCAGTCTGTGCTGGGGGCTAATTTCAAGCATATCTATGCGCCTTGGGCTATAGCGCAATGGGCAGGGAAATGGTACGGGCATTATCCAGACGGTTTCATGCGGGCGGCGAGTATTGGTATCACTGTTAGCGCCGTTGGCTTATTGACACTTGTGGTCATTAAAATGGTTCAAGCCAACTCATCAAAAGCAAATCTGTATCTTCACGGTTCCGCCCGATGGGCAAACATAAAAGATATTCAAGATGCCGGTCTTCTGCTTAGGCCGCGCACGTTTTGGCAAATCATAACCGGTAAAGATTCTGCACCGAATACGGGTGTCTATGTCGGTGCTTGGTTGGACGGACACGGTAAACAGCATTATTTGAGGCACAACGGCCCTGAGCATGTCTTGTGCTATGCGCCGACCCGTTCCGGTAAAGGCGTTGGTTTGGTTGTGCCGACTTTGCTTTCATGGCCTCACAGCTGCGTTATTACCGACCTAAAGGGCGAATTGTGGGAATTGACGGCGGGATGGCGGCAAACGCATGGCAAGAACAAGGTATTGCGTTTCGAGCCTGCTGCACTCAATGGCTGTATCTGCTGGAATCCGCTTGATGAAATTCGTATCGGCACCGAGTACGAAGTAGGAGATGTTCAAAATCTGGCGACCTTGATTGTCGATCCAGACGGCAAGGGCTTAGAAAGTCACTGGCAAAAGACGGCGCAAGCGCTTCTTGTCGGCGTAATCCTGCACGCCTTGTTCAAAGCTAAAACCGAGGGAACACCGGCCACGTTGCCTGCTGTTGATGCAATGCTGTCTGATCCCAGCCGGGACATAGCCGAACTGTGGATGGAAATGGTGACATACGGCCATGTAGACGGACATAACCACCCGGTTGTCGGTTCGTCTGCCCGTGACATGATGGATAGGCCCGACGAAGAGGCCGGATCGGTATTGTCTACAGCCAAGTCGTATTTATCCTTATATCGCGATCCTATTGTTGCCCGTAATGTCAGCACATCAGAATTCAAGATAAGGGATTTGATGAACCATGATAGTCCAGTCAGTTTGTACATCGTCACCCAGCCTAATGATAAGGCCAGACTTCGGTCTTTGGTGCGGGTTATGGTCAACATGATTGTCCGTCTGTTGGCCGACAAGATGGAATTCGAAAACGGGCGGCCTAAAGCCCATTACAAACACCGTCTTTTAATGATGCTTGACGAATTTCCAAGTTTAGGTCGCCTTGAAATCCTGCAAGAGTCGTTGGCGTTCGTGGCCGGTTATGGGATCAAGTGTTACTTGATCTGCCAGGACATTAACCAGCTCAAGAGCCGTGAAACCGGCTATGGACAAGATGAAAGCATTACTTCGAATTGTCATGTCCAGAATGCCTATCCGCCTAACCGAATTGAAACAGCCGAACACCTGTCCAAGCTCACCGGACAAACCACCGTCGCTAAAGAACAAATCACCACCAGCGGCAGACGAACTAGCGCCTTGTTGGGTCAGGTATCGAGGACAATACAGGAGGTTCAGCGGCCTTTGTTGACCACCGACGAATGTTTGCGAATGCCAGGGTCAAGGAAAAATGTGGAAGGTCTTATAGATAAACCGGGCGACATGGTTGTGTATGTTGCCGGATTCCCGGCGATATACGGCGTTCAGCCTTTGTATTTTCAAGACGCTGTATTTCAAGCCCGTGCCTCTATTCCGGCACCGAAACAAAGTGACTTGTTAATTCTGGCGCATGTTCAAGCAGGGGAGGGCATCAAGATATGAAACGCTTATCGCTAATAACCTTATACCTTGGAGTATCTGTCTTGTTGCTGGGGTTCTGTGCTTATGCGACCGGCGCACGGATTAATACGACACATAGCATACCGGTTGGCCTTTATTGGATGACGGATAAACCGATAGAAAAGGGGGCTTATGTGATTTTCTGCCCGCCACCCAGTGATGTCTTTGATGAAGCCAAGCAGCGCGGGTACTTCAGGGCTGGTTTTTGTCCGGGTGATTACGAATACCTGATGAAAAAAATTTTAGCCGCTAAAAAAGATAAGGTCAGCGTGGCCGATGACGGTGTTCGTGTTAATGGTGAGTTATTGCCGTTCAGTGCGCCACTGAAGGCCGATAGCTATGGGCGTCCATTGCCCGTCTTGCGGACTGACTATGTGCTAGGCGACGATGATTTGTTGTTAATGACCGATGTGAGTGCAACGTCTTTTGACAGCCGTTATTTCGGGCTTATCAATCGTTCTTTCATCAAGGGCGTGATTCGCCCGATTTTTACTTGGTTCAAGGTTTCATAAATATAGGGTTTGTCGGATAGCTACTTTCGGTAAACCAGATTACAGCATAACTAACAACGGCGAGGAGTAAGACCATGACGACGAATAATGAAGGTAATAACGGTTTAAACGACGACATTAAAATGGCTATTGATAGAGAAGCCGACGCTTCAGAGGCGCTCAATGAAAAACTGCGTGACGCACAAACCCCAGGCTTTGAAGTTGAGTTTGATCCGGAGGAAGCCGAGAACGCCGGAGCTTTTGAAGAGGATGCGCTAAGTGAAGCCGATGCGTTAGAAAGCAGTACCGACTGGGTAGGCCTTGATTAGACGATCATGGCAAAAACACCTAACCCGGATCAAAATGATTTATTCGATGATTGGCTAGTGCTTGCCAATGAAACCGTAGTGTCGAATGTTTCTGTCCAAACACAAGAAAAGGAGTCAGACGACATCGTATCTATTGATAAGTCTCGCCCTATTCTCGCACTGCGTTTGGCTGAGAAACTAGACAAGGACGGGCAAATCACCAGTAAATTCTTAACGGATGAAGCTAACCGTGTTTTCGGAGGCACTCAGGCGGAAGGTGTCTATTCTTCGAAAGATGCTTATGATGCGATGGAGGCCGCTTTCAACATCCATCTTGTCAACACGGAGAAAGCCGACTGGATTGATCACGATGCGGCATGGGCAAAAGACAAGGCGAGCGATTTAACTCGCCGCATTCAAAAATTGCCTACGCAAACCAGGCGTGATGAAGAAATGGATGAGTTCCAACAATTCAGCACACCACCGGCGTTATCGTTTGTGGCTAATTGGGTGGCGAATGTCAAGCCCACCGATGTCATGATGGAACCGTCTGCCGGTACCGGAGACTTGGCGATATGGTCAAAAATCGCCGGTGCAGTCATCGTACTGAATGAGTTATCGCAACGGCGGCAAGCTTTGCTTGCTGGCCTGTTTCCACAAGCCAAGTTGTTTCAAGAGAATGCAGAGCAGTTGAATAACGTATTGCCGACCGATACAGTTCCCACAGTTATCGTGATGAATCCGCCGTTTTCATCGACTGCCGGACGTGTGCAAGGTCAACGGGACACAACAAACGGCGCCAGACACATCGAGCAGGCTTTAAAACGTCTACAAGATGGTGGGCGGCTGGTGGCTATTGTCGGCAATGGTATGGCGGCGGATCGACCGGCATTCAGCCAATGGTGGGGAGAGCTAAAGAAAAAATATACTGTTCGTGCGAATATCGGCATATCCGGTAAGGAGTATGCGAAATACGGCACGACTTTCGATAATCAAATTTTGGTTATCGACAAAACCGGAGCTACGACCCAGCCTATTTTAACGGGCAACGTCGAGTCGGTCGCCGATTTGCCATTGCTTTTGGAGGATATTAGAAATGAACGTCAGCACATACAACCAGGATTCATTAAACCAGCAGTCCATGCAGATACTCAAGCAGTACCGGATACCCTTCAACCCGGCAACGGAACTGGCAGCGCTGGTTCTGATACGGGAAGCATTGGAACGGAATCTGTTGGAAATCGGGGAGATTCAGGAACCCTTCTTACTGATAGCCAAACTAGCGGCGAATCCACCGTTAGCGATGTCGTTAATGACGGAATCGGAACCGGGAGTGACCTTCAAGATGGATCTGCCGGAATCGCTGGAGGACGCAGCGGCGGCTATACTGGAGGAAATACTGGCGTCACTGAAGGCAACGGTTCCAGCAGCATTGCAATAGAAGCCAAAAGCGGTGAAATATCCGAGTTTACGGATTCTGTTTTCTCTAATTACACACCGCAACGCCTAACCATTTTAGGCGCACAACAACACCCCGGTAAATTGGTGCAGTCTGCGGCGATGTCGGCTGTAGAACCGCCCGCCCCGACTTACGCACCTGTATTGCCGAACACTCTGATACAAGACGGATTGTTATCGATTGCCCAGCTTGAAGCTCTGGTTTATGCCGGACAAGCACATTCCGATCTGTTGCCGAACGGATCACGCAAAGGTTTTTTTATCGGCGACGGAACCGGCGTAGGGAAAGGACGGGAAATATCCGGCATCATCTTGGACAATATGATGCAAGGCCGTAACAAAGCGGTGTGGGTATCCTTTAATGAAGGCTTGATTGAAGATGCCAAGCGAGATTTTTCAGGTATTGGCGGTGATCCTGGGAGGCTATTCTTTCAAGGCAAGACCAAAGCCGGCAATGACATTACCCAGTCTGACGGCATCCTGTTTACGACCTATTCGACACTGCGGGGCGGCGAGAAAAAGCAGGCCAATGACCAAGGACAACAAGCGGGTAAAACCCGTGCGCAACAGATCATAGCGTGGCTGGGGGAAGATTTCGATGGAGTGATTGCGTTTGACGAAGCGCACAGCATGGGCAATGCCATTGCGGTCAAAGGCAAGCGTGGCGTGAAAAAACCTTCTCAACAGGCACTTGCAGGGATTAATCTGCAACGCGAATTGCCCAATGCCCGTGTTGTCTATGTGTCTGCGACCGGTGCTACCGAGATCAGCAACCTCAGCTATGCGGATCGTTTGGGTTTGTGGGGTGAAGGTACGCCGTTTGCTGATGTGAACACCTTTATTAATGGTGTATCGAAGGGCGGCATCGCTTCAATGGAGTTAATCAGCCGCGACATGAAGGCGATGGGCATGTATATCGCCCGGTCGTTATCTTATGACGGTGTGAGTTACGAACGGCTGGAACATACTCTTTCTGATTTGCAAGAGGATATTTACAACGAATTGGCCGGGTCTTGGCAGATCGTTTTAAATAACGTCGAGCAGGCGCTGGAAATCACTCAGGCCGGTAGCAGCGGCAGCGGAAAAAGCGCGGCAATGGCGCAGTTTTGGGGAGCGCATCAGCGGTTCTTTAATCAAGTCATCACCGCTATGCAAACGCCTCGCGTGATTGATGATATTCGCCAGCAGCTCGATGCCGGACATGTTGCCGTGATTCAGCTGGTCAATACCAATGAGGCGGCACAAGAACGCATCATTGCCGACGCAACAGCGAATGACGCCGCCCTTGAGGATTTGGATTTCACGCCACGGCAAATGCTGATGGATTATGTTAGACACGGTTTTCCGGTTGCGGCCTATCAAGAATCGAAGGACGATAACGGCAACACCGTTTATGTTCCGGTTAAGGATTCGGAAGGGAATCCGGTATTTGATCGTGAAGCGATTGCTTTGCGGGATGCCTTGCTGGAAACGCTGCAACAAATTCGTGTGCCTGAAAATCCACTCGATTCAATCATCAACGCCTTTGGCTCTGACATCGTGGCCGAAGTGACAGGCCGTAGCCGCCGATTTGTCCAGACCCGTGATGAGGAAGGCAATTTGAAAGTCGTTGAAGAAAAGCGCGGTAAGCATTCATCAAGGGCCGATGCCGAGGCGTTCCAAAACGATAAAAAGAAGATACTGGTGTTTTCTGGGGCTGGCGGAACCGGTTACAGCTTTCATGCCGACAATACCGCCGAAAATCAACGCAAGCGCATCCATTACATTTTACAGCCGGGTTGGCGAGCCGATGCAGCAGTGCAAGGCTTTGGCCGCACCCATCGCACGAACCAGGCTAATGAGCCGCATTATGTGTTGCCCACCACCAATCTGAAAGCGCAAAAGCGGTTTGTGTCGTCAATAGCGCGTCGCTTGGATCAGCTGGGCGCATTGACGCGTGGCCAGCGTGAGGCAACCAGCCAGGGCATGTTTACGGCGGCTGACAATCTTGAAAGCCAATATGCCACTACAGCACTAAACAACTTCTTTAGTGATCTCTATCGCGGCAAAATGGGTTTGTCTTTCCATGATATTACCAAGCAGATGGGTTTGAATCTGCTTGATGAAAATGCCGCCTTTTCAGAAAGCAAGATACCGGCTATTCCACAGTTTTTGAATCGGCTGCTGTCGCTTAAAACCGGCCAACAAAACGCGGTGTTCGGTGAGTTTGAGAAGCGGCTGGTTGAGGCGGTTGAGTATGCAAAACAACAAGGGTTATTTGACGTTGGCTTGCAAACGTTGACCGCCGCGAGCATCAAGAAAACCCGCGATGATGTTGCTTATGAGGATAAGAAAACCGGGGCGCAAACGCGGTATGTCGAGTTGGCGGTAACGACTACCATTGATTATGACGAATGGCCGGATGTCCAAAAAATAGCCCATAACCGCAGGCATCATGTCGATGATTTAAGCGGTTGGTTTGTTTCTGAGTTTGGCAAGAATAAAGGCGATGTTTTCTTCCTTGCGGATATTGGTGAACGGCTGGATTCGGAAGGCCATGCGGTTCGACGGGGCGTTGTTCATACCATTAAAAAGGACGGGTATCATTATGTCGATAACGCGGACATACTTCAGCGAGGTTGGGAACACAGAGCATTTGCAGTTAATGGCGTACACACTTATCAGAAAATCACCCTCACCCGAGCCATTGATGAGATAGAAGCTGAAAAACTTTGGACAGCACAAGTCGATAACGCCCCTAAGACAGAGACGAAAACCGAGAGGATGCTGGTCGGTGTAATCCTGCCTATTTGGGATCGAGTTGAAGGGTCTGAGACGATCAAACGATTGCAAACCGACGATGGCGAGCAGTTGCTGGGGCGACTGATGGGGCCTAAATCCGCTAAACAAACGCTGAAAAACCTGGGGCTTGAGTCCGATCTGATCAATATGTCGGCCAGCGAATTGTTCAGTTCAATCAAAAATGGCAACAAAGCCATTTTGTCAAACGGCTGGGAAATCGCAATAGCCAAGGTCAACCATGAAGATCGCATCGAGATTAAAGGGCGCAGTTATTTAACCGATGCTGAAAAGCGTGTGCTGAAAGATCAAGGCGCATTTATTGAGCGCATCAGTTGGGCAGATAGGGTATTTATTCCCACCGGCGAAAACGGCATTGAGGTATTCGAGCGAATTACCGCATCGAAACCTGTTGTTGAGCTGATCAATAAAAACCGGAGCAAGAACGTTAACGAGGAAGAGCCAACCTATAGAATGGCTCAAATAACCCCGAACGAGAATGCCATTCCAGATACCCGTGGCGATTCGATGATCGAGAACGTAAGCGGCGGCTTACACTTTAGCAGTGATAGCCATCAGGAGGTTATTTCAATGGATAAAAAGAAAGCATTCCATGAAACCGTTGCGGAAAAGCTAATCGAGCAACTGAAGCAAGGTACTGCCCCGTGGCAGAAGCCTTGGCAGCCTGGAGAATACGGTTCTTTTTTACCGTTTAACCCGGTGACAGGTAATCGATACAAAGGCATTAACGTCTTGCATTTAATATCACAGGAGCGGGACGATCAGCGTTGGATGACTTACAAGCAAGCCGCCGATGCAGGCGCTCAAGTCCGTAAAGGCGAGAAAGGGACAGGTATTCAATACTGGAAATTTTCCGATGAACACATCAAGAAAGACGCCGCCGGAAAGCCGATACTAGATGGCGATGGCAAGCCAGTTAAAGAGATCATTAGGCTGGAAAGACCACGCGCATTCTTTGCGACAGTTTTCAACGCCGAGCAGATTGACGGCTTGCCACCGATCCAGCGTAAGGAACAAACCTGGAATCCCATCGAACGAGCCGAAGGTATTTTAACGGCATCCGGTGCTGAAATTAATCATAACGGTGGAAGCCGGGCTTTTTATCGGCCATCAACCGATAGTATCCATTTGCCGGATAAGGGACAGTTTCCAAACGCCGAAAACTATTATGCGACAGCCTTGCATGAACTTGGACATTGGACAGGCCATCAGGATAGGCTAGACCGCGACCTTGCTCATCCGTTCGGAAGCGAAGGGTACGCCAAGGAAGAATTACGTGCTGAAATTGCCAGCATGATTTTAGGTGATGAGTTGGGTATCGGTCACGATCCCAGTCAACACGCTGCTTATGTCGGTTCGTGGATCAAGAAATTGCAAGACGATCCGTTGGAAGTGTTCCGGGCGGCGGCAGATGCCGAGAAAATCCAGGCTTATGTGTTGGATCTTGAACAAAAGCAGGTGCAAGAAAAAACCGCGCAATGGCAACAGGATCAGGATAAAGAGGGGCTATCGACAGTGTTGGCGGTTGGCATTGAATCGGTATTGCAACGGCCTGAAGAAACGAGCTTCGATCATTTTCAGGACTACGAAGGCGATAATATGGATGAGGCGTTACGGCATCATGGCTTTAATACCGTAGGCGATATAACAGGCACTGTACCTGGGCAATTCTTCGATACGGCGATTAAGAGTTTATCGCCTGTATTTGGCATTGATCCCGCTGACGAAAACATGAACAACGCCTATCTTGAGCGTAAAGGGCTTGCCCAAGCGTTTCAACTGATGGCCGAGCAGCTTGTTGCTGCACATCAGCAAAAACAAGTTGAGAATTCGCAGAATACGGAGGCAGCCGTGATAGTCTCAAAACCCACTGATACCGAGCAACTTGCTCATATCGTAATAGCCGGCATTGAAAACGCAAAGGCGAATATCACTGGCTGGAGTGATTCAGCCGTCCAGGCTATGGCATACGATCAAGCCGATCTCGCTATCGAATGGGTGAACCAGGGCATTTACGACAAGGCGCTTGAGCAGCTACGCGCAGCAGCAGAATTAGAAGATGTGAATTCGGCAGACACGCATTTTAGTGCGGTTGCTGACACGCTTGAGGAAGGCTGGCGTATCTGGCAGCAAGCAGCCGGTGTTGGGCAGGCGATAACGCCAGAAATGAAACGTTCTTTTGAGTCACTTCCAGCCGACCTGTCTTTACTATCCAGTGCGACTGCCGATGATTATCGGAAAGCGGCGGAGCTGGCTAGACTCGAAGAAGAGGCGGTTAAAAATAATCCGAATAGTACGGCAGAAGATGTTACTGCGGCTAGAGAGCAGCGGAAAACGGCTGATCTAGCCGCCACGGTTCACGATAACGATTTTCAGAAGAAAGTAATTGAGGTTGAACAGCAGCAAGGGAAGCAGACTTCAATTCAGTCTGGGCAGAACACCGATAATGCTATGCCGCAAGGTAAGGGTCAAAGTGACAAAATTTATATTAATGTTCCGTATCGTGAAAAAAACGAAGCCAAAGCCCTAGGCGCCAGTTGGGATCGAGGGCAACAGTCTTGGTGCATTCCTGCCGGTGTTGAACAAGCGCCGTTTTCTAAATGGCCGCAAGCGAGTGATTCCAAACCGACTCATCAGGTTCAGACGGCTCCCGTTAAGGCCGCAACCGATGAGGTAAGGGCGGATAGACAATATCTCGCGGTTCCGTACAGCGAACGGATTGCGGCCAAGGCCGATGGCGCAGTATGGGATAAAGAAGCCAAATCCTGGTACGCAGGGCCAAAGGCGGATATGAGCAAGTTACAGCGCTGGTTGCCGGAAAACGTGAGAAGTCAGCAAGTACCGGCCATGATGCCTCGTGAGGAATTTGCCGAAGCGTTGCTCGCCTTGGGCTGTGTCGTTAAGGATCAACACCCCATCATGGATGGTAAGACTCACAGGATAGAAACTGTGGGCGATAAATCGGGCGAACGCTCTGGGTTTTATGTGGGACACCTGGACGGTCATCCCGCCGGACATATTCAGAATAATCGTACCGGCGAGTCCGTAAAATGGAAAGCCAAGGGATATTCGTTAAGCGAAGCCGATAAAGCACAGTTGCAGGCCGAGAGTGCGGCCAAGCTGCAAGCGCGCGAAGCTGCGCAGAAAGACACGCAAAACGCGGTGGCAGTTTCTGTTCGTGAACTGCTGGCGGTGGCTCCATCGGCTCCAGCGGATCATAATTATTTACTATCGAAACAGGCCAGGCCCGGTGATTTGCGGGTAGTTCCGATAGATGGAAGCGCATTGCCTGACGATTCGGTTGTCATGATTGGAAAGGACTGGAAAGAATCTAAAGCTTTGCGCGAAACACACCCGGATAAGCTGGTATTTACAGCGGGCGATTTGTTGCTGACCGCCCAAGACGTGAACGGTGAGATCCGCTCAGTACAATCCATTCAAGAAAGCGGCATAAAACGGTTTGTGGCGGGTGGTGCTAAACAAGACACGTTCCATGTTGTTGGCGGACAAGGGCTTGATGCGCTTGAAAAAGCACCGGCTATTGTTATAGGCGAGGGCTATGCGACGGCTGACACTTTATCGCAATCGCTAGGTTACGCCACTGTCGCCGCGTTCGATTCCGGTAATCTGCCGCATGTTGCCAAGCTATTACGCGAAAAATTTCCAGACAAGCAGTTTGTTATTGCCGGCGATAATGATT
>SCST01000395.1 GCA_004299465.1 Methylovulum sp.
AATCGCCGGCGGGTTGTGGGCGTTTTGCGTTGCGCTGGTCGGTATTTGAACATAGCGTATCCACTACATCCGCAGCAGGGCTGCCTGTCCGTAATGCATGCGTGAGTGTCAAACCGCCGTTATCGAGTAGCGGGGCAAGCTTGGGATCAGCGCGGAGTGGTGTATCGCAAGTGCCGTCTTCGATGAAGGTAGTGCCCCGAAAGGTGATAACCGCAGCAGGGTGGCCAGGGCTGCCCATATACGAATAACAATCCGCCCCCCCTTTACTATTGGCAATGACACTGTTGGTCAAGGTCAGCGTGCGGCTGTTGTGGATGCCGGTGACATTACCGTGCGCGATGCTGTTATTTGAGACAGTGCTGTGCAGCAGGCTCATCGTCCCGCTGTTAAGGATGCCGCCGGTGCCATAACTCGCCGGGCTTAAACTGCTGTTGCCGGAGACGGTGCTGTTTACCAGCTTCATGTTGCCGAGATTAATGATGCCGGCAGTGCCGCCAGTATCTCCAACAGCGCTATTGCCCGAGACAGTGCTGTTGTTCAGCGTCGTAGTGCCGCCAAAATCGGCGATACCGCCGCCGCGTGTGGCGCTGTTACCCGAAACTGTGCTGTTGTTCAGGGTCAAAATACCGGCGTAGCCATTCAGGATGCCGCTGCCGGTTGAGCTTGCGCCCAGGGCGCTATTGCCCGAGACGGTGCTGTTGTTCAAGGTCAGGGTGCCGTTGTTGGAAATGCCGCCGCCATAGACGGTATCCCCGGTTACTTTGCCTCCTGATAACCTGAGATTATTAAGCGTTAGGTTGCCGTTAACGATGCGTAGCAGGCGGAAATTTTCCGTGCCCGCAGCATTGGAGCGTTTGATCGTCGCGCCGTTGCCGTTAATGGTGATGACGCTGGTTACCAAAGGCAGGCCATTGGACCCTTCGTTGGTATTATTTTTTGCCGTTAGTGTATAGGTGGCTTTGGCGACGAGGTTTAGCGTATCGCTGCCGCTGCCTGCCGGGCAGCCGGTGCCGGCACCGTCGGTATCCGTATCGGTGTTGGCATTATTGATCGCATTCACCAGCGTACAGCCGCCGCTGACGTCGATGGTTGCCGCATGGGGTGCGCCCGTTGTCATTGCCAGTGCTAAGGCCAGAGCATGGCGGCGGAAAGGAAAGGAGGATGTTTTAGTCGTCATGGCATTTCTCGATGGTAGGGTGGATTTGGAAAAGTCACGTACCTGTTCGGCTATTCGTTTCCGCCGGGTCGGCGGTTTTAATCGGCGAATCCATCAGGCGGTTGTTAGCATAAAGCTTGTCGTAGAACGGGCCGGTGATTTATTAACTATTTATGCTGATGTCTACCGGCATTGAAAATGTGTTCAATGCCATTGGCTTTGCCTGCGCATCGTCAGTTTGTTCCGGTATGCAGAATGGCTATAACGAGCCGAAATAAGCAGCTAGCCCATTAAAGTCCTCTTCGGATAAATTGCCGACAATGGCTTGCATGGGACCGTTTTGACGCGTACCGTCTTTAAAGCTTTTTAACTGTTTTACCAGGTAAGCGGGGTGCTGGCCCGCAAGCCGCGGAAATTGGCCGTTACCTTCCGCCGATGGACCATGACAGCCAAGGCACATAGCGGCTTTAGGTTGGCCGGATTTTGCCAATGCAGAGTCGCCGCCGGCGCGGGCAGGAGCCAGGCTTGCAAAATAAGCGGCAAGATTATTGATGTCGTCATCAGTCAAACCGGACGCAATGCCTTGCATCATCGGATTGTCGCGGGTGTCCGCTTGGTAGGCCTTAAGCTGGTTAATGATATAGATGGATTGCTGGGCGGCTAAATTAGGCCACTGCGCATTGCCGCTTTTACCTTTTGGACCATGGCAACCCAGGCACATGGCCGCTTTTTGTTCGCCTGCCGCAAGGTCTGCGGCGTAAACGGGAGCCATAAAAAAACAGGCCATCAGCAGGGCTAGCGAAAATGATTGTTTTAGTGAGTGCATGCTTCACCTCATGAAAAAGGGTGGGATCTTGATAAAGGCGATCTGTCGGGTTTGGATCGCTGCTAACTATACAACTAAAACGGATGGGAGATAATGAATAATTCGGGATTTGAAAATAAGCGGACAGGTAGCTATCCTGCGCCGATGATCGGTGTCGGCGGCATCGTGTTTAATGCGCATAAACAAGTGTTAATGATCAAGCGTAATCAGCCGCCTGCTGCCGGTTTGTGGTCGATACCCGGCGGTAAACTGGAAGCCGGCGAGTCCTTGACGGAGGCGTGCAGGCGGGAAATTAAAGAGGAAACCGGGCTGGATGCCGAGGTAAAAAATATTGTCGCAGTAGTCGAAAGACGAATCGAGGGTTTTCACTATGTGATCATCGATTTTTTAGCGGTGCTGAATAATGCGGAAAATACGGCGCCGATAGCGCAAAGCGATGTTTCCGAAGCCGGGTGGATTGGCCTGGACTGTTTGGCCGATTACCGCCTCGTCGAAGGCTTAGGGGATATTATCATGCGGACGTTTAGCCTTTATAGCGGCGGTCGTTGGTTGGGGCTGTGCGATGGCGATGATAAAGGGACGGACTTTATCCTGTGTTGATACGAAGGGTAGTGACGCCGGCTATGTCCCGTGATGGGACATGGTCGGCAGGCATTATTTTACGACGCGCAAATGGGGCCTCGCCGGCGGCTTTTTTTCCGGCGGCGGTTCGTCAATATCGTTATCTTCCTGGTCGAAGATCATGCCTTTGCCGTTTTCTTTGGCATAAATCGCCAAAACAGCAGCGACAGGGGCAACGATATGCATAGGGTTGCCGCTGAAACGGGCATTAAAGTGAATTTCATCATTGCCTAACGACAGCCCTTGTATGGCTTGAGGCCTGATGTTTAAAACAATTTTACCGTCTTCGATAAATTGCTGCGGCACCACCGCATTGCTGTGCTCGGCATCGACCAAGAGATGCGGGGTGAGGTTGTTATCGGTAATCCACTCGTAAATTGAACGAATTAAATAGGGCTTTAGGGAAGTCATTTTGGGGCATCTACCATTTCTTTTTCGGCTTCACTGAGACTGCGTTTGAATGCAGGTCTTTTGAATATACGTTGGGCATAGTTGTTGATGACATCATTATGCGTCGATACATCAATACCGATACTGGGCAGCCGCCATAATAACGGGGCAATGACGCAATCAATCAGCGAAAATTCATCACTCATGAAATAAGGCCGGTCGGCAAAAATAGGGGCGGCGGCCAGCAAGCTTTCTCTCAGCAGTTTTTTGGCGCGGGCTGATTTCTTTTCGCCGGAATATAAAATTTCATCGAGTAATTGATACCAGTCCTGGTCTATGCGTTTAATCAGCATCCTGGCTGTTGCGCGCGAGACCGGGTCCATCTGGTGTAAAGGCGGATGCGGGAAACGCTCATCCAGGTATTCCATGATGATACGCGAATCATACAAAACCAGGTCGCGTTCTATCAGGGTAGGTGACGTGCCTGTTGGATTCAGTTCCAGTAAATCTTCAGGCGGGTCGGTCGGATCATAATATTCTATATCGGCGGTAATGGCCTTTTCGTGTAAAACAAAGCGGGCGCAGTGGCTCATCGGACATGTGGGTGATGAAAAAAGCGTCATTACAGATTTACGAGTAATAATATTTGCCACAAATAACAACCTCTTTGAACGTGTAGAGTAGTAAAAAAGCTGGCATTGTACCATAAAAACAGGCCAAACTTTTGCGCCGTCAGTGCTGGTGAATGGGCGCTATATGAGTTTGTTTATTCAAAATCAATAAGTTATTTATAGGTAACTGGTATTTTGAAGAACCGGGTGATTTTTATAGTGTTTTATTGGCTCCGATGCGGATTGTGTCCTGAATAATGGACGGAACCGGTGCGGCCAGCTACTTCGCCGATGCGTTTTGAGGCATTTGCCCAAAACGCATCTTGCCGTATTCCAGGGCAGGAAAGGTAGCGCTATTGAACCTCTTTATGGATGTCTTTCCAATACTCTTTTTTCAGCAGGTAAGCGATGACAAAAAATACCGACAAGAAAATCAATACATATTTACCGATGCTTTGCCTTTCCCGTTGCACCGGTTCACCGACATAAACGAGAAAATGGACCAAGTCGTTGACCATAAGATCGAATTCTTTTGGAGATAATAATCCCGGTTCGTCGAGGACCAGTTGGGTATATTCACCCCATATTGTTTTTCGCTGGACGGTATGTTGTTCCCCCTGCAATTGCCAAAACGGATCAGGCATTGCCGTATCTTCAAAAACCATGTTGTTTACGCCAAAAGGCCGGGCGGGATCGATGTAATAGCTTTTTAAGTAGCTGTACAACCAATCGGCGCCGCGCGAACGGGCGATTAACGACAAGTCGGGCGGCTGCGTGCCGAACCATTTTTCGGCGTCATGCTTGTTCATCGCGCTATGCAATTGGTCATAGATGCTCGCGCCTTCCGGCGCAATATCCTTTAACACGGTTTTTTCATCGACACCGGCATCCAGGGCGATACGCAGGTAGCGCATATATTTAGCCGAATGGCAGCCTAGACAGTAAGTCACGAAGTGTTTCGCGCCACGCAGCAATGAAACTTTATCGCTGAGATCGATATCGGCTTCCTGGAGTTTTGCTTCTTCCGAAGCCAGCGATCCAAAAGAGAGCGTTAATAATAGTAAAAGGGTTGTGATCGGTTTCATATTAATTAAGCTCATATCAGTCCAGGCTCTCTTTTAGTTTTTTTGCCCATCGGGTCATGACATTGTGTATGCCTTCAGCATTAGGCCTTCTATTAAAAAAGGAACTTCTGAAAGCAGGGTCGCCGATTTCAGGTGTTGCAGGCTTTAGTATCGTGATTTCCTCGAGTAAGGCCGGTAGCTCCTCTTCAAGCGTATGTTCTTCGGTGACTCTTTTCGGTACCAGCTTGGTTTTTTCCCAGCGCGTATAAATAGGCATCAACAGGAAGAAGCCGAAATAAATCGACGTAAAAAGCCTTGCAAACAGCGTTGCGCTGGGGGTTGCCGGTTGGGTGCCCAGATAGCCCAGGCCGATAAAGCTGATGACAAACAATAACAGGGCTTTTTTGTAGATGCCGCCGCGATAGCGGATGGATTTGACAGGATTGCGATCCAGCCAAGGCAGCAGGAACAGCACGACAATGGCGCTGCCCATGCCGACAACACCGGCGAACTTGTCTGGAATGGCTCTTAAGATCGCGTAAAACGGCGTGAAATACCAGACCGGTGCAATATGTTCCGGGGTTTTCATTGGGTCGGCGGGAATAAAGTTGGCGTGTTCAAGGAAGTAACCGCCCATTTCCGGCATATAGAAAATAACCGTGGCAAAAAATATCAGGAATACCGCGACACCGACGATGTCTTTGACCGTGTAATAAGGGTGGAAGGGTATGCCGTCCAGCGGGATGCCGTTTTCATCCTTGTATTTCTTGATTTCGATACCATCAGGGTTGTTCGAGCCGACTTCATGCAATGCGACAATATGCAGGAATACCAGCATGACCAGCACCAGCGGCACGGAAATAACATGGAACGCGAAGAAGCGGTTTAATGTGGCATCCGATACGACATAATCGCCCCTGACCCACAGCGACAAGTCATCGCCAATCACCGGAATGGCGCTGAACAGCGAGATAATCACCTGTGCGCCCCAGTAGGACATTTGTCCCCACGGCAATAAATAGCCCATGAAGGCTTCCGCCATCAGGCAGACAAACAACAGCATGCCGAAGATCCAGATCAGTTCGCGCGGTTGCTTGAAGGAGCCGTACATGATGCCCCTGAACATGTGCAGGTAAATGATGATAAAAAATGCGGAAGCGCCTGTCGAGTGCATATAGCGGATCAGCCAGCCCCAGTGGACATCGCGCATGATGTACTCGACTGAATCGAAGGCGAGCTTGGCGTCGGGCTTGTAATTCATCGTCAATAAAATGCCGGTGACAAATTGGTTGACCAGCATCAGCAAGGCCAGTGACCCGAAAAAATACCAGATATTGAAATTCCTGGGCGCATAATAATGCGTCATGTGTTCGTTCCACACTTTAGCCAGTGGGAAACGCTCTAAAATCCAGTTGCCGCATTGGGCAAAGCGGTCCATTTTCATGCTGTTTTCTCCCCGGCAGATTCGCCAATGATAATGAAGGTATCCGTTACATAGCGATAAGGAGGAATTTCCAGGTTGGTAGGTGCCGGTACGCCTTGGTAAACGCGCCCGGCCAGATCGAACCAGGAACCGTGGCAAGGACAGAAGAAACCGCCTTTCCAGTTATCGCCTAAATCATGCGGTGCGATTTCGGGACGGAAAGTCGGCGAACAGCCCAGATGCGTGCATAAACCGATAGCGACGAAAATTTCAGGTTTAATGGAGCGCACAGGATTTTTACTGTAATCGGGTTGTATCGATTCCTGGGAAAGCGGATCCCTTAACTGGGAATCCAGGGTTTTTAAGGTGTCCAGCACTTCAGGGGTTCTATTGAGTATCCACACGGGTTTGCCGCGCCAGGCCACCCTGATCAATTGACCTGCCTCCATCTTGCTGATGTCCACTTCGACAGGTGCCCCGGCTGCCATCGCTTTGACGCTGGGCTGCATTTGAGCAAGAAAAGGAACAGCCAAATAACCCGTGCCTACTGCGCCAACCACGGTCAAAGCCGAGGTTAAAAACTGGCGTTTAGATTTATCCACGCCTTCATTTATCATTATAGAACTCTCCTCATTAAGTTCGTGCTCTACGGCACATTTTCTGCGTGTGCAATATACCACTAGACGCAGGTGGATTTGAAGTGCCCTAACTGAATTGTTTAAGGGCAAAAGATGTGCCGAGCGCTTAGCGACTCAGCCGTTAGAAAAATGGAACGCTGAGACGTCAGATGCACAGATAATATAAGATTTTTTATTGGGTTATCTTTGTGTAACTATTCAGATCCTTGCCTGGCGCGTAGGGCGTGCTGCGCGCGCCTTCTCCGGCGCGCGGATAACGTGCCAGTCCGTTGATGGCGCGCGCAGCACGCCCTACAGCAAGGGGCTGAATAGTTACATCTGTGTTTATCATAGTCATCTGCGTTATCGGCGTCCTATTATCCCGGATGGCTGGGTAGTGATTTAATATTAAAGGCCAGCCAAACTGTTTCTCAACGCGCTAATAAACGCGCTATTTTCGCTATCGGTGCCTATCGTAACGCGCAAGCAATCACTGAGTAAGCCGCCTTGCGGATTGATGTTTTTAATTAACACGCCTTGCCGTTTGACGGACTCGTAGACCTTATCCGCTTGGCCTTGGCGTGTCCTGAACAGGATAAAATTCGCCGAACTGGGATAGGCGGTGATGCCGTCCATAGCATTTAGCTGGTTAAATACAAGGGTGCGGTTTGCAGAGATAGCTTGCGTCTGCTGGTCGAACAGCGCCTTGTGGGTCAGTGCAAAATCGGCGCTGAGCTGGGTCAGGCAGTTGATGTTATAAGGCAGGCGGATTTTATTGAGCTGTTCGATGAGCGCCGGGTTGCCTGCGATATAACCTAAACGCAAGCCTGCCAGTCCCAGCTTGGATAGGGTTCGCATAAGCAATAAGTTGTCATACTCTTCCAAAGCAGTGATAAAACTGGCATCGGCAAAAGGCGCGTAGGCTTCATCGATGATGACCAGGCCTTTAGCGGCTTTTATGATGCGGTGTATGGCGACCGGGTCAAATAAGTTGCCGGTAGGGTTGTTGGGGTAGGCGATAAAAACAACGGCGGGGCGGTGCTGTTCGATAGCCGCCAGCATGGCGGGCAAGTCCAGCTCAAAGCCGTCGGCAAGTAACGGGACGCCGTGATAGTCCAAGCCTAGGCAATGGCTGATTTGCCGGTACATGACAAAGCCCGGAGCGGGCGACAAAACGCCGGCTGTAGGCGGTAGCGCCATTAACAGCAACTGGATGATTTCATCGGAACCGTTGCCGAGCAAGATAGCGTGTTGACCAGGGATTTGATCATGCATGCGGATGGTTTGCACCAATTGTTGCGCTTCCGGGTCGGGATAGCGGTTCAGCGGGCAGTCCCTGAGCGTTTCCAGCCAGCGTGTTTTAAGCGCTTCGGGCCAGCCGTAGGGGTTTTCCATCGCATCCAGCTTGATTAAACCACCGGCATCGGCGACCTTGTACGCGGACATCGCCAGGACTTCTTTACGGAAAAGAGAAGAAGTCAGTGAGTTTTGTGTCATGGGTTGATCCTAGAAAATCATAGTCCACAAAAAATACGGGAACATTCAAATAGATACCCTGCTGTAGATCGTTATCCAGCGGGTGAATGGCTGTGCATACAGCACTGATTTATTTCGTGTTTTTCGTGGACAAAACGCTGTTTTAAGGTTGATTGCCTTGTTCGCGGATTACTTGATCCGGTATTCAGCCGAGCGCGCATGCGCCGTCAAACTTTCGCCGCGCGCCAATATCGATGCCGTTCGTCCCAATCTATTCGCGCCTGCTTCGGAACAATTGATCAGACTGCTGCGTTTTTGGAAGTCATAAACGCCTAATGGCGATGAAAAACGCGCCGTACTCGAGGTCGGCAAGACGTGATTAGGGCCTGCACAATAATCGCCCAGGGCTTCGGCGGTATGCCGACCCATGAAAATCGCGCCGGCGTGGCGGATGTTCCGGCATAAGGCTTCAGGGTCTGCGACAGAGAGTTCCAGATGTTCCGGCGCGATACGGTTCGCGACATCGACGGCCTGGTCCAGGTGCTCGACTTTGATGAAAGCGCCGCGCGCAGTCAATGAAGCCTTGATGATGTTGGCGCGCTCCATTTCCAGCAATAACTTGTTGATGCTTTGCTCGACGGCGTCCAGGAAGTGATCGTCATGGCTGATTAATATAGACTGGGCGTTTTCATCATGTTCAGCCTGCGAAAACAAGTCCATCGCAATCCAGTCGGGATTGGTAAGGCCATCGCAGATGACCAGGATTTCCGACGGCCCTGCGATCATGTCGATGCCGACTTGCCCGAACACGAGTTTTTTGGCCGTAGCGACATAAATATTGCCGGGACCGACGATCTTGGCGACGGCGGGGATGGTTTCGGTGCCATAAGCCAATGCGGCGACGGCTTGTGCGCCGCCGATCGCAAAGGCCCGGTCTACGCCGGCCAAGTAGGCGGCGGCCAATACCAGTGCATTGGTTTCGCCGTAAGGTGTTGGCACCACCATGACCAGTTCGCCCACGCCTGCGACTTTTGCCGGTATCGCGTTCATTAATACCGAAGACGGATAGGCCGCTTTGCCACCCGGCACATAAAGGCCGACGCTGTCCAGCGGCGTGATTTTTTGCCCCAGCACGGTACCGTCCGCTTCTTCATACTGCCAGGATTGCAGTTTCTGGTGCTCGGCATACGCACGGATGCGCTCAGAGGCGATTTGCAGAGCCTGGGCTTGCTCGGCGGGCAGGTTGTCCCACGCGGCTTTCAACGTTGCTTTAGGCAGTTCCAGTTCTTTGGCATTCGTGATGTCTCTGTGGTCAAAGCGGTTGGTGTAGTCGATGACGGCGGCGTCGCCGTTTTTGCGAACATCGGCAATAATCGCGAGGACACGCTGCTGTATTTCCAAGTCATCGCTTTCATCAAAGGCTAGCAGCTGTTGCAATTGCCGGTTAAAATCGGCCGATGATGCATCGAGTTTAGTGATGTTTAGCATGGGCATGGTGATTACCTTTTAGCAAGGGTTTGTTCAAATTGCTCCAGCAACAGGGCAATGTCCTTGTTTTTCATTTTCATCGCCGCTTTATTGACGACTAGCCGTGAGCTGATAGCCATGATGAGTTCGCGCGGTTCCAGGTCGTTAGCGCGTAAGGTATTGCCGGTATCGACCAGGTCGACGATGCAGTCGGCAAGCCCGACCAACGGCGCCAGTTCCATAGAGCCGTATAATTTGATGATCTCCGCCTGTATGCCCAAGTCTGCAAAGTAACGTTGCGCGGTTTTGACATATTTTGTCGCGACACGGACGCGACCGGAAATGGCCGGCGCGTCTTTATGGGCGGCGGTCATCAGGCGGCAGCGGGCGATGTTTAAGTCCAGCGGCTCATATAAGCCTTCCGTGCCGTGTTCAAGCAAGACATCCTTGCCGGCTATGCCCAAATCGGCGGCGCCGTATTCAACGAAAGTCGGCACATCGGTCGCGCGGATAATGACCAGTTGCACATCGGGCCGGGTGGTTTGCAAGATCAATTTGCGGCAAGTGGCGGGGTCGTCAGTCGGGATGATGCCCGCTTCGGCCAGGAAGGGCAGGGCTTCTTCATAAATCCTGCCTTTAGAGACGGCGATTGTTAGCATGGTAAGCCTTTATTTTGCGACGCGGCGTATCGTCGCGCCCAATTGCGTGAGTTTTTCTTCGATATGGTCATAACCGCGGTCGATATGGTAAATGCGGTCAACCAGGGTGCTGCCTTCTGCGATCAGCGCGGCGATCACCAGGCTGGCCGATGCGCGCAAATCGGTCGCCATGACCGGGGCGCCCGTGAGCCTTTTAATGCCCGTACAGATCGCGGTGTTGGATTCCAGCCTGATGTCCGCGCCCATGCGTTGCAGTTCCTGCACATGCATGAAACGGTTTTCAAAAATCGTCTCGGTAATAATGCCGACGCCTTCCGCAATCGTGTTCAGTGCGATAAATTGTGCCTGCATATCGGTTGGAAATGCAGGATAGGGTGCGGTACGCAGCGATACGGCTTTGGGTTTTTTGCCGTGCATGTCCAGTTGAATCCAGTCGTCGCCTGTTGTGATGTCGGCGCCGGCTTCGATGAGTTTATCGAGAACCGCATCGAGAATGCCGGGGCGGGTATTCTTTAACTTGACTTTGCCGCCGGTAATCGCGGCGGCAACCAGGTAGGTGCCGGTTTCGATGCGGTCAGGCAGGATGTCGTAGTGAATGCTTTCCCGGCCCAGTTTTTCCACGCCTTCTATGACCAGCACGTCGCTGCCTACGCCGGAAATCTTTGCGCCCATTTTGTTCAGGAAATGCGCAAGATCGGTCACTTCCGGTTCTTTTGCGGCATTTTCGATGATAGTTGTGCCTTCCGCGAGGACCGCCGCCATCAGTAAGTTTTCTGTACCGGTCACCGTGACTTGCTCCAACACCAGCCGGCAACCTTTCAGGCGGGTGGCTTTAGCATGGATATAGCCGCCTTCGACGGTAATCTCGGCGCCCATTTTCATCATGCCGTTAAGGTGAATATCGACGGGTCGCGTGCCGATCGCGCAGCCGCCCGGCAATGACACATGGGCTTCGCCGAAGCGCGTCAGCAATGGTCCTAACACGAGTATCGAGGCCCGCATGGTTTTGACCAGCTCGTAAGGCGCTTCGTAGCTGGTAATCGTGCTGCTGTCGACTTCGATATTCATTTTTTCATCGACGAGCAGGTGCACGCCCATGCGCCCCAATAACTCCATCGTCGTCGTGATGTCATGCAGGTGCGGGATGTTGCCGACGCTAACCGGGGCTTCGGAAAGCAAGGTCGCCGCCAGGATCGGCAGGGCGGCGTTTTTGGCGCCGGAAATGCGTAGTTCGCCGGAAAGTTGTGCGCCGCCGGTAATAATTAATTTATCCATAGTGTGTTATCCATAGTGTGATGTGTCATCCATACAAGGTGTGGAGGTCGTCAGGCAGGCTCAGTCGTCAGGCTGGGCGCTAAAGTAGCTGGTGTCATCAAGGCCGCTGAGTTTGGCCAGGTTAAGCAGTTGCTTAGGGATTTTTTTAAATCGTAATGGCGTCCGTTTGCCGCGGGCATAGCGAATCCATTCAATCATCAACGCCAGCCCCGCGCTGTCCGTATTGGAAACACCGCTTAAGTCCACGGTGATTTCTTTGGCCGAGCTTAAAAAAGCGAGTGATTTTACGGTATCTTTGCCGATAGTTAAAAAAGTTAAATCACCGCCTACGGAAAAACATCCCGCACCTTCGTCAATGATTTGCAGGCCGGTCATACCGTTACTCACTTTTTTCTTCCGCGGCTTTGAACAGGAATTGCCCGATCGCCTTTTCGAGAATAATAGCGGGCTGCGTAATGTCTATTTTATCGTTATTTTTCAGGTAAGACTCCGAGCCGCCCGGCTCCAGGTTAACATATTGTTCGCCTAGGAGTCCCGCAGTAAAAATGCTGGCCGTCGTATCGTCGGGCAAGGTATTGTATCGGCTATCGATGCTCATCGTGACGACGGATTCGTAGGTTTTGACATCAAAATGGATGTCGCTGACCTGGCCTATCTTAACGCCGGCGGCGGATACCGGGGACTTGACTTTTAAGCCGCCGGAGTTTTCAAAACGCGCGGTAATCGTGTAGCTGTCCCGCTGCGAAAAAGAGCTTAAATTACTGACTTGAAGGCTGAGAAAAAAAAGCCCTGCGATACCTGCGGCGACGAAAAGCCCGACAAACGTATCCTGAGTGCTGGTGTGCTGCATGTTAATGATCTCCAAACATGAGAGCGGTGAGAATAAAATCGAGACCTAAAATACTAAAGGCGGAATTGACGACGGTGCGCGTGGTGGCCCGGCTTACGCCTTCAGAGGTGGGGATGGCGTCATAACCTTCAAACAAGGCTATCCACGACGTGACGAAGCCGAATACGATGCTTTTGATAACGCCGTTGACAATATCATCCCGGAAATCGAGCTTTGCTTGCATTTGCGACCAGTAAGCGCCTTCGTCAAGGCCCAATAAACCCGAGCCTACGAGCTGTCCGCCGATAATGCCGACCGCGCTGAACAACGCGGCCAGCAAGGGCATCGATAATAATCCGGCTAAAAAGCGCGGCGAGATGATGCGCTTGATCGGGTCAACCGCCATCATTTCCATGCCGGATAATTGTTCGGTCGCTTTCATCAGGCCGATTTCCGCCGTTAGTGCGGAACCCGCGCGGCCTGCGAACAGCAGCGCCGATACCACGGGCCCGAGTTCCCTGACCAAGGATGCCGCCACCATGACGCCCAGCGATTCTTCGGCGCCGAAGTCGGACAAGGTGTAATAGCCTTGCAAGCCCAGCACCATGCCGACAAACAAGCCGGAAATAGTGATGATCAGGAAAGACAGGACGCCGACGGAATACAGTTGATTAAGCAGCAAGCGGGGGCGCGGCAATACGCTGAGAATGCCGGACACGGTCTGTAATAAAAAGAAAGTGCCCCGGCCCAGCTTGTTAAAGCTGGTGCGCGTTTGTTTCCCCAGGTTTTGTAAGTTGTGAATCATCTTAGCGGGCCATTAATAACGTTTTCCGGATGACAGCAAATCATCAACATAGTCTTTTGCCGGGTAGTGAAAATGCACGGGACCGTCGGCCGCTCCGGTCATGAATTGCTGGATCCATGCGGATGTCGATTGCTGAATGGCCGCCGGGCTGCCCTGGCCGACAACCCTGCCTTCGGAGATCACATAGATATAATCGGCAATCAGCGATGTTTCATGGACATCGTGAGAGACGATAATGCTGGTGAGTCCCAGCGTATTGTTCAGCGCTTTAATGAGATGCGCCAGAGCGCCCATGGAAATGGGGTCCTGGCCGGTAAACGGCTCATCGTAAAGTATCATCATCGGGTCCAGCGCAATGGCTCTTGCCAGCGCAATACGCCTGGCCATGCCGCCGGACAGTTCATTCGGCATCAGGTGTCTTGCGCCTCTTAAACCGACCGCCTGCAGTTTCATCAATACCAGTGTGCGGATCATCGATTCGGACAGGCGGGTGTGTTCTCGCAAAGGGAAGGCCACGTTATCGTACACGCTCATGTCCGTTAACAGCGCTCCGCTTTGAAACAGCATGCCGATACGCTTGCGTAGCTCATAGAGCTGGTCCCGGCGCAATTGATGGACATTTTGGCCGTCTACGGTAACCGAGCCTTGTTCAGGAAACAGTTGTCCCCCGATCAGTTTCAATAATGTGGTTTTGCCGGTACCGCTAGGGCCCATGATGGCGGTAATTTTGCCGCGTTCAAAATCCAGTGAAATATCATCGAATATTTTTTTGTCGCCACGGGAAAAAGATAAATGTCGAACGGAAACCAAACTGTTCAGGGGAGGGGCGCTGTTGTCCATGCACGATCAGGGTTATAGGTTACAGATCTAAATCGACTATTCTCTACGACTCGTCGTTGTTAAGTCAATCTATTGTCGGACTGATTTACTGCGATTGGCGTAAAAAGCAGTCTCGCAGGGTACTTGTGCCTTTGTGCTTATAAAGACCAGTTGTCGACGATTGCAAGGATGTATACCTCTGGACTAGGCTGTCGAAATAATCGGTTTTTATTTGATTTCAATATCCCGCTTTTTGGAATACGTAATATTGACACAACTATTTGAATAAAAAATCCAAATAGCGGAAGCAATATTTAGCTAAAAACCAGTAAATTTCGACAGCCTACCTCTGGACTCTAGCCGATAATTCACTACCTACCCCGTTAAGAATCGCAGCTCCGACGAAGATTTGAGTACAGCCTCCCTACTTATGGTTGTTGAGTTGGGAGGTACAGGATTGATACTCAGTGGATTTTCGATTGCCGCGGAGTAAGCACAATCACCGTAACGTTATCCTTGCCTCCGGCTTCCAGGGCGGCCGTAATAAGGCGATCCACCCTGGCTTGATTGTCGGTCGTTTCGGATAGGATAGTTGCGATGCAGTCATCGGCGACTTCTCCGCTCAGTCCGTCGGAACAAAGCAGCAAGGTATCGTTTTCATCCAGTTCACCAGACACGCTATCGATCTTGATATTGGCTTTATCGGCTCCCCCCGCGCCCAGCGCCTGAGAAATCACATGACGAGAGGGATGCCCCGGAATCTCGCTCTCGGTAATCAGGCCGGCATTCAACAGCAACTGGACATAAGAATGGTCTGTAGTGAGCTGATGCAGTGTGCCGTTCCACAGATAGGCGCGGCTATCGCCTACCCAGGCGATTTCATAACGCCGACCATCCAGTTTCGCAGCGACCACGGTCGAGCCCATATCCGCAGCTCCCTCGCCTCGCAGGGCTGCGGCTTGTATCGCACGGTGAGCTGTTTCGATGGCCTCGGTTAGCGGCATGCCTTGCTCGATGCGGCGTGCTATTTCCAAAATAGTTATCCCGCTTGCCACTTCTCCTGCTCCGTGCCCGCCCATGCCATCCGCTACAACCCACAAGCCGAGTTTCGGCAAAGCGAGAGTGCTGTCCTCGTTTAATTCACGCACTAATCCGGTATGCGAGCCCAGGGCGAAATCAATGGTTGTCATGTCAATATCCTGTTTGCATCCTTTAGGAAGAGCGGGTCGGTAAAGCGCTTACTTGCCTTGTTTGAATTCGGGTTTTTCAGTGAGGTAAAAATTATTCAGAATCCCGATGGCCCGCATACGCTCATTTCCGAAGGCCGTGTCGTAGGTGCTGAAAAAAACGTAATCTTTTCGTACCGTCTGTTGGGTCATTAAATTGGCGGCGAAACCACCCAGCAAAGAACCCAGCGCCCCTGCCACAGGATCTTTTTCTTTTCTCGTTTCTTCGGTGATCCGTTGGCTGATAAATTGATCGTAGTTGTCCAGCTTCGGATTGGTATACGCCAAAAGACCCAACAACGCGATCAGGATAAGGGTAATAGAAAACAGCTTCATGGGAACCTCGAATAGTTGTGGGTTTTTCTGGAGAAAAGCTAAAAATCCTTTGTGACTGCCTCTCGCATCTCGCGACCGCCAAACTGAAAAGCAGAGGATGGGTAACTCAAAATGCTGTTTATAAAACTCTACAATAGGGTACGCCATAACCGCAAGATATTCTCTGTCCAATGCTGTAGATGCTCTCAATTTGGGATTGCATAGTCGAGGATAGCGTGCTTTCGCCTTACATGCTATCATGCAGCATGAAATAATTAATGCATGATGTCGGAGGTGAACATGCTTAAAATGGTCGGCAGTAGCGGTCAGCTCTCGTTAGGTAAAAAATACGCCGGCAAATACTTTGAAATCGAGCAGATGGAAGATGGCGCTCTGATATTGCGTCCGATGAAGGTGATTCCTGAATCGGAGGCATGGTTGCAAGAGCCGGAAATACAGAAGAAGTTGCGCCTGGCCAAAGAGTGGATGAAGGAAAACCAGCCAACGGAAACCGACCTTGATGCGTTTCTGGAACAGGTGAAGGACCGGTTGTGAGCCAGCGTGTTCGGCTCGATCTCAATGCGCCCACCTTTCAGGCCGATTTTGTCCGTCTGGAAACGGACGATTTGAGGCAGACGGCCAAGTCTCTCAGGAAATTGCTCGGAATGACGTGGGATGCCGTCTATCGTGATCCAGGGTTGAAGTGGGAGGAAATCAGGTCTGCCAAAGGCACATACACGCTACGCATTTCGCAGAAGTGCCGGGCAATCGTCGTGCGCGAAGGGGATTTCATGCGTTTTCTGGCGATCCATGCTGATCACGACGGGGCTTACGGTAAGAAGTGACGGGGGGGCTGCGCCGGACGGGATATGTTATCCCGACACGCTTCGCAGTATCTATCGCTCCGTGGCGGATTGATTATGCTTTTAAGAATTCTTCAGGGTTGATCATCGCCTGTTTCAAAATTGTTCGAAGCGTTCCTTCCTTGATGACTTTATGATTCGGAAGCGTCGCATAGCGTCCATCCTGATGTTTCCATACTTCATGACTGCCTTTGGCTTGCCGGTGGATAGAAAAACCCAAAGCAGCCAATTTCCGGGCAACTTCACGATAACTAAAGCCGCCTAAACGCCCCATTTAATAGTCAAGGATTAATGAATAACGCATTTTTTCAGGAACTTCCGGCAACAGCTGTTTTTTCTCGAACTGATCTGCCAAAATAATCTCGGCAATATCTTTAGCAATGGCAATACTTTCGGAAACGGTCGCCCCTTCGGCAACCAAACCTTGAATGTCCGGGCTGGTCGCCACATAGTAAGTTTCGCCGTTATCACTATGTTTTTCTATATCGAGTTTGATGAGGTGTTCCATAAACTTATTTTTTCAATGTTGTGACTGGTCATTTTTCTATCCTGACTAACCCTATAAGCGCCAAGCCAGGAATGAGCAGGGTAGCCCACGCGGAATTCGGCGCAATCGGTGGGCAAGCAAAAAGACGCTTGCCCACCCTACCTGACTATCGGGACTCTTTTAAAATTGCTGCCCATACGCCAGGATCGCTGGTTTCACAGGTGTGTGTTTCAATAGGGATGATATTATGTGTTACTGGTACTTCCTTATATGTTCCACAGCCATTTCTAGCCATGATCGGAATCTTACTCGACCGAACTTTAAAGTTAATCGCTCCTTTAATGTTACGCAGATTTTGAGAGACTGCTGTTACTAAGCCGTCACCATCTTGCCAACTGACTGGAGCTATACTCGTAAGAGAAGCTGTGCCTGTTCCTATAAGCGATAGATATGAAATATTAGGTTGAAGCGGATGAGCATTCAGGTCGTTCAACTGTTGAAGCGCTGTACTACCGGGAATGAGGTCTAGATTTCCAAAACTTACTGGATCAACTTTACAAATTATTGGAGTTTGTCCAAGGTAATCAATAATTATCTGTTCATGATAGAGCGAGCAGAAGTCCGCCCAATATGATCCCTGATGTGGCGTTCCTACTGTAATCAGCTTATCGACATCATCCCGATACTGAATCATCTTTGGTGAACCCCATTCAATTGCTATTCCTTGCACGTATTCTCTTGCAGCAAGCCCTCCCATGCTGTGACCTACCAGGATGACCTTTGTTTTACCTGGGTTAGCATCCAAGACTGCTTTTATGATTGCAGACAATTCACCACCTTGCCTGTCAAGGGTTACCCACTGATTATCAGAGAAATTTAACGCGTAAAAGTCACCAGCACCGCCGTTACACGGGTAAAAGTTGGGTGAAGTTGGGCAGCTAATGCTAACCGCATTTGTGTCCCGATTGTAAGTAGGTATTCCGCCGAATGTCCAATGGCCACTCTTTATTAAATAGTGGCCAAACGACCCCCATGTGTTTTCAGCCGTTCCAGTTATCCCATGAATAAAGATAATTGGGAACGGCCTTGCGCCAAGCACATTATCGTCATTTACGATAGCAACAGTTGCTTGGCTAATGTCCCCCAGCATGGCGCCTGTCGGATTGCTCAACGTCACATTAAAGGTTTCGTTATTTTCTGCGACCGTGTCATCAATAATGGGGATAACAATGGTTTTGGTAGTAGTCTCTCCATCTGCCCAACTCAACGTTCCAGTCTTCGCAGTATAGTCCTTGCCCGCTTTGGCCGTGTCATTGGCAGTTGTATACTGCACGCTGGCCGAACCTTTTGATCCGCCCGTTCGCGTTACAGAGACAACGACATTTTCATTGTTTTCGATAATACTATATCCTGACGCATTGAATTGCAGGATGCCTGAAGAGGCTGGAATACCTTTGCCTTGTAATAATAGCGAGGCATGACCGCCGTTACTTGTTAACCCCACATTTCCTGTAAATGAACCCGTAGCTGTCGGGCTAAAATGCACGTTGATTGTTTGCGATTGCCCCGCTGACAAGCTGAAAGAGCAGCCGTTCGGCAGACTGAAAGGCGCGGCGGTATTGCATGTACCCGCCAGGGTTCCACTGCCGGTATTTTGAATTGTAAAGCTACGATCAGCCGAGTTACCCACGGCAACGCTGCCGAAACTCAGTGATGTGGGAGTAACGCTGATTGCTGGAGCCGTCGCCCCTGTCCCAGTTACCGGCAGTGAGGCGTTGCCGCCATTGGACGTAACGCTTAGATTATCCGAGAAAGAACCCGCCGTTGTTGGGCTGAAGCGTACCACGACTGCCTGGCTTGCTCCTGCGGCTAGACTAAAAGAACCGCCGGATACGATGCTGAATGGCGCAGAGGTCGAAGCCGTTCCTTTCAATTTGCCTTTGCCGGTGTTATTAATCCTAAATTCCATATCCTTCGTACTTCCGACTGTGACGATGCCGAAATCCTTTGATGTAGGCGGCGTTATGGAGAGTACTGGGAAAGACAGAAAATTTGCAGAATTAGCTTTTTCCGTATGTCTTCCGTCACCATACTCGGCCACTGGCCAAGCGGAGATTGAATAATTTAACTGCGTGTCAAGCAAATATAGATTAGCGTCCATATCGGAAAGGAAGATACGACCGCCCCGTGTTAGGGCAGCGCCGACTGCCAAATCAGCATCAGCTGCGAAAGACCACGCAATGCTCCCATCAGCACTGTTAAGCTGGTATAGAACGTTGTTCCCTCGAGCGTACACATGTCCGGTATTGTCAACAAAATCCATCTTAGCCCATGTTGCACCCGGCAGAGTGCGTCTCCAGCGTTCTGATCCAGTCGAATTTAAGGACACTACATCGGCACCAAGACGGCTCGATGCGTAAATATTTCTCGCCTTATCGGTGACAGGACGCTCCAGATTGCCTGCTTGCCATAAATCGTTTCCGTTGTTATCCCACACTAATAGATCACCAGTAGCAGCATACTGAAGAAGGGTAGTGTCCTCGGAGAACATTCCCGTAATGATTGGGCCATCTTGTGCTGGACTCAGAAAGCCTCGCTCCCACCGAAACACTCCGCCACTTGTAATTGATTGTATGAGAGTATTTCCTCCTGCTCCGCTATGAGTGCCGTAGTAAATGTTGTTCGAGGAATCAATGGCAATACCTTTGGCTCCGATATAATAGCCGCCGTCTATATTCCAGTTATCGATGCCGGAATTCATATCGACTGAACATAATGCCGAAGACCCAAAATATACGCTGTTTAAAGCATCATTCAATGCTGGTGTTTGACGTGGGTGAGGGCCGCAGTCGTGATGCGTCCATGCGATAGTGCCATTACTGGCATTAAATGCCACTAGCCTACCGTTGCCACACTGATTCCAATCGCCAACACCGTAAAGTAATCCATTGACTCCCACAGAAACTTCCGACCCGAATGCTGTGCATCCAGATGGAATTATGGGGCCCCAAGCTACCGAACCATCTGTCGCATTAAACGCAGCCACGCCGTGAAGGCCAGACGTTGTAAAAGCCGAGGCATAAAAACGACCATCAGTACCCAAGCTCGGTGTATGTGTAATTGTGAGCGTACTGGACTTTTTCCAGGCAAGTGCGGGTGTTGAATCGGCAAGCCTTGAGGCATGTACTAATCGAACAGCCAAACTGCTGTCCCGACTGCTGCCATAGACGTCACCATAGCTAAAGGCGACACTCCACGCGTGACTGGTATCGCCAACGTAAGGCGAAGAAGACCAAAAATCATTGCTAGGCGTATTGGGAAACTGAGTCGTGTTAATTGTTGGATTAACCGCGTTATATTTTACGATGCTGGCTAATTCATTGGCATTGGGTGCGTGCCAATCGTTGTGACCTGCAAATGTGCTGTTTAAGGCAATAGCTTGGTCGTAAGTGTAAGTGCTGGCTGTGCCTGAACACGTCAAGCCCGTCCATGTTTGCCCGACAGAACAACGTTGCCACACTAATCCTGTGCGTTTATGAGTGACCGTACCATCTTTGTTATCAGTAAAGTCACTGTTAGGGGTAGAAACGCCAATACCCAACGACTGACTGGCGCGGACTAAACGCACCGAGAAACTGTCCCAGCGGAAGTTGTTGATGATGGTGCCATCATAAAAATAGGCAGTCCACGTCTCTTTGGTTGTCTCCACCAAAGGCGAAGACGACCAAAACACAGAATTTCCATTAGTAGGTATATTTATATTAGGGAACATTGCCGTGTTAATCGCAGGATTAATGTTCTCCCTCTCCACGATAGTCTGTAATTCGGCGATATTCGGTAATCGCCAATCGCCGTGACCGGCAAAGTTGCTTTTTAAGACTATCGCTGTATCGTAAGTGTAAGTGCTTGCTGTGCCTGAACAGGCCGATCCAGCCCACGTTTGCCCCATACTACAGCGCATCCACGTCAGCCCCGTGGTTTTATGCGTCACCGTGCCGTCTTTGTTATCAATAAAATCGCTGGTCGGCGTGGTCGGTGTAGCAACGGCAGGTTGCAAGCAGCAGAATAGTGTCATGAGCAAAAGAATCCATCGCAAAAAAACGAGTGATTTAAGTCTGTTGTTTGCCTCTTGCGTGACAGACGAGGCATCACTATTGACCCAGTGCCAACGCACAAAACAGGGTTGTTTGTTGTTAAAAACGTTATCCATGATTACATTCCTTCCTGTTCTGACTGTTTTTAACGGCATTTCTGGACATCTTTCCGGCGGGAAGCGGCAATGCCCGTCCCGAAGACTTGTTTTTTTTCGTGTTGGCCGACTCGGATTGATGCAGCGACAGCACCGCCTCGTGTCAGAAATAGACCATAACCCTGACCGCGCGACAGGAACTGCGCCGTTTTATCGGTTTGCCCCTGATTAGCCTCGAAGCTTAAGGGAAGCTTGCCGTAGGTTTCGACCAGCCTGGCCTGCGCTGCTGCATCAGGTTTCGCCAGGGGATCAGGATTGACTGTGGCCGCTGCTGTGTTGCAAAACACCATAAGAGTTATCAATCCTAACGCCCACGCCAGCAAGGAAGCCTTTTTGCGTTGTTGTTTGTTCATGGTTTTATCCTATCGCTATGTGAAGCGACTGTTATCGCCGCCTAAATAATAAAGCCGAACTGCAAGCAACCAGCGCACTAGAATAAGCTGGAAAACACTTTTTCCTTCGCTGCGAGACAGGAAGTCGAGTAGTCCCCAGAAGCGATAGGGCTGGGCGTTTTCACGAAGCGCTTTTTGC